>NZ_JBSFWU010000041.1:0-59335 GCF_053594995.1 Streptomyces sp. NPDC002536 | reverse complement strand
GTCTCCAACTCGGCCCTCAAGAACCCCGGCATGCCCGAAGAGGACATCGTCAACAAGCAGCTCGACAGGCTCCGCACCGCCGCCAAGTAGGGCCGACACCCGGGCAGCGCAGGAAGCCGGACCCGCCGGCTTCCTGCGCCGGGGATGCGTGCTGCCGTCTGAGGCATGCCCTCCTGCTCGAATCGCTTCCGCCGGGACGGGCCCGGGCCGCCCTGGCGGTCGCCGGAACGCTGGCCGTTGGCACGTGTGCCGAGTCGGCTATGTTGAGCGGAAAAGGTGAGAAGGAGGCACATCGGTGCCATCACGACAGCAGCGGGCACGCGCGCGGTCATCCGCGATCACGCCGGGCAGGCGGCCCGAGCAGCCGGAGCCGCCGCCCGCCGACAAGGTCCGTGCCTTGTTCGATGGCCACCGGCTGTCTCCCGCTCAGCGGCGCATCGCGCAGTACATCACCGACCACCTCACCGAGGCCGCGTTCCTGTCGATCACGGACCTCGCGGAGCGCGTGGGCGTGAGCCAGCCGTCGGTGACCCGCTTCGCGATCTCCCTGGGTTTCAACGGCTACCCGGCACTGCGGGAGGCCCTGCAGCCCCTCGCCCTGAGCGCGGTCGCAGGCCACCCGGAGGCCAGGGAGGACAGCCGCCGCAATGAACTCCAGGCGGCCGTCGACGCCGAGATCGAGAACCTGGAAAGCCTGCGCCGGGTGTTCGCCGACACCGGCCAAGTGCTCGACATCGGCCGCGAGCTCGCCCGCTCGGTCCCGCTGACCGTCCTCGGCCTGCGGATCTCCCTCTCGCTGGCGGAGTACTTCACCTACGCGGCACAACGGATCCACCCGGATGTACGCCTGGTCTCCCGCGGCGGCAGCGTGGCCTATGACGCGCTGCTCCAGGCGCGGGAGGCGGGCGGGACATGGGTGCTGGCGTTCGCCATGCCACGGCATGCCAAGGAGACGCTGGCGGCGATGCGAGCCGCGCGGAGCACGGGGCTGCGCGTCGCACTGATCACGGACCTGACACTCGGGCCGCTGGTGGACGAGGCCGATGTGACGCTCACCGCCGGCACCGGCTCACGGCTCGTCTTCGACTCGTACGCGGCGCCCGGCATCCTTTCCGCGGCCCTCCTGCAGGCCATGGCCGACGCGGATCCCGAGCGCACACAGCTGAGGCTGGAGAAGTACGAGCAGGCCGCCGAGCAGCACGATTTCTTCTTCGAGGGCTGACAGGGCCGACGGGCCGGTTCCACAGGCCCGGGCAGGGCTCTCGCGGCCCTCCGGACCGCATGAATTTTTTCATGCCCTTGCATACTCGGCGGTATATATGTTTACTGCACGTGGCGCCTGGGCCGGAAGGGCTGGAGCCGGCTGCAGCGCTCGTGACGGCGAGCCCCCTGCGCCAAGAGGACGAGCACCAAGGGACGACAACCTCCTCATCGCCCCGTCCGTGTTCCGTTCGGGTCGTCCGCTCCCCTCGGACACCCTCCGGCGGGCCGGTCTACCCCCTGGGCCGGGCCCGCCGGTAAACAGCTAACACCCCCAGCGCAGCCCCGGTGTCCGTACCGGCGCGTCCCACAGCCGCAGCAGTTCGTCGTCGACCCGGCACAGCGTCACCGAGGCCCCGGCCATGTCGAGCGAGGTGACGTAGTTGCCGACGAGCGTCCGGGCGACCGCGACGCCGCGTTCGCGCAGCACGCGGTGGACTTCGGCCGTGAAGCCGTACAGCTCCAACAGCGGTGTCCCGCCCGCGCCGTTGACGAGCGCGAGCACGGGGCCGCCGGGCCTCAGGTCCTCCAGCACGGTGCCCACCGCGTAGTCCGCGATCTCGCCGGAGGTCATCATCGCCCGCCGCTCGCGCCCGGGTTCGCCGTGGATGCCGACGCCCAGCTCCAGCTCGCCGGGCGGGAGGTCGAAGGTGGGGCTGCCCTTGGCGGGCGTCGTGCAGGCGGTGAGCGCGACGCCGAAGCTGCGCGAGGACTCGTTCACGCGGCGCGCGACCGCCTCGACGCGCTCAAGCGGCGCGCCCTCCTCGGCCGCCGCGCCCGCGATCTTCTCGACGAAGAGCGTGGCACCGGTGCCGCGGCGGCCGGCGGTGTAGAGGCTGTCGGTCACGGCGACGTCGTCGTTGACGAGCACGCTGGCGACCTGGATGCCCTCGTCCTCGGCGAGTTCGGCGGCCATGTTGAAGTTGAGGACGTCGCCTGTGTAGTTCTTGACGACGAACAGCACGCCCTTGCCGCTGTCGACGGCGGCTGCGGCCCGCACCATCTGGTCGGGGACGGGCGAGGTGAACACCTCGCCGGGGCAGGCGGCATCGAGCATGCCGGGCCCGACGAACCCGCCGTGCAGCGGTTCGTGCCCGGACCCGCCGCCGGACACCAGCCCGACCTTGCCGGCGACGGGCGCGTCGCGGCGGACGACCACGCGCCGCTCGACGTCGACGGTGAGCTCGGGATGGGCGGCGGCCATACCGCGGAGGGCGTCGGGGACCACGGTTTCGGGGACGTTGATGAGCATCTTCATAACGGTCTCCTGAGGGTCGTCGGAGTGCTCGGACACGGTAGCCGAGTGAGCGTCACGTCCGGTGCGTTGCTTGTGCGGAGACTCCGGTGTCCGCCCCCGCACACCTGCCGGGCCGCTCGTGTCACGTCACCGGAGGGATGCTGCGCACGCCGTCGTCCTGATCGCATGGCTTCGGAAGTTGCATGAAAGAGCACGGCTGTTGACGCTAAGCGTTCATTAAATTTAAGGTCGCGGGACTCTCGCAGGAGATCAAGACGACGGAGAACAATGACGTACTCTCCCGGCGCACGTGCGCGGCTGCGTCCCGCCCGCCTGTCCGCACTGCTGCTCGTGGGCGCGCTCGTCGCCCCCGTACCGCCCGCGGCCGCCGTATCCGCACCGCAACCTCCCACAACCGCCGCCCCCGTCGGCAACTGCCCCACGGGCAACGGCTGGACACTCGACTCGACCCGCATCGATGCCGGCGACACCCACCACGCCTACGTCGGCAACGGCTACTTGGGCCAGCGCGTACCGCCCAACGGCGCCGGCTACACCGACAGCAGTGCCAAGACCGGCTGGCCGCTCTTCACCCCGGGCTACGACGGCTCGTTCGTGTCCGGGCTCTACGCGCACAACCGGCAGACCGCAGGGGACCGGCAGGCCGTCGCCGCCCTGCCCAACTGGACCGCGCTCACCGTCGGTACCGGCGGTGAACACGGCGATACCTTCAACTCTTCGACGAAACCGGGCCGAATATCCGGGTACCGCCAAACCCTCTTCCTGCACTGCGGCATCGTCCGGACGTCCCTGACCTGGACCGCCGCCGACGGACGGAAGACCGACCTGGTCTACGAGGTGCTCGCCGACCGCAACGACCCCCACGTGGGCGCCGTACGGCTGAGCATGACCCCGCGCTGGAGCGGTGAGGCCACCGTCACCGACCTGATCGACGGGCGCGGCGCACGGCGCATCCGGCAGACCGGTGGCGGCGACCGGACTGCGGGATCCGGACCGGCCGGGGATGGCCGCACCATGGACGTGGCCTTCCGCACCGACGGCACGGACACCGACGGCGCTGTCGCCTCCACCCTGCGCGCCGGGCGCGGTGTGCACGCATCCAAGGCCGGAATCGCCGATACGGCAAGGGACTTGAGCGCACGGCAGTCGGTCGCCTTCCCCGTCCGCAAGGGCCACGCGTACGAACTCACCAAGTACGTGGGCGTGGACACCTCACTGACCTCGCACGCGCCCCGCCAGGACGCCACCGCCGCCGCACAGCGCGCCGCCCGGCGCGGGTGGGACGGACTGGCGCGCTCCCACTCCGCCGCCTGGGCCCGGCTCTGGCGGTCGGACATCGAGACACCGGGCCGGAGCGACCTGCAGGCGTGGGTGCGCTCCGCGCGGTACGGGCTGCTGTCCAGCACCCGGGAAGGCGCCGGGAACAGCATCGCCCCGACCGGGCTGACCAGCGACAACTACGCGGGCCTGGTGTTCTGGGACGCCGAGACCTGGATGTACCCGGCCCTGCTGGCCAGCACCCCCGACCTCGCCAGGACCGTGGTCGACTACCGCTACCGGACGCTCGCCGGGGCCCGCGAGAACGCCCGCAGGCTCGGCTACCTGGGGCTCTTCTACCCCTGGAACAGCGGCAGCAAGGGCGACCTGGCCCAGGAGTGCCACAGCGTGGACCCGCCCCACTGCCGCACCCAGATCCACCTTCAGTCGGACATATCCCTCGCCACGTGGCAGTACTACCTCGCCACCGGTGACACCGACTGGCTGCGCACGCGCGGCTGGCCGGTGATGAAGGGCATCGCCGAGTTCTGGGCGGGGCGCGTGAGCCGCAACGCGGACGGAAGCTACTCCATCAAGAACACCGCCGGCCCCGACGAGTACAGCAACGGTGTCGACGACGCCGTCTTCACCAACGCCGGTGCGGTCACCGCACTGCGCAACGCCGCACGCGCCGCACAGCTGCTGGGCGAGCGCGCCCCGGGGGAGTGGACGGCGATCGCCGACCGGATCAGGATCCCGTACGACGCGCAGCGCAAGGTCTTCCTCCAGTACGACGGTTACCGCGGCAGCAGGATCAAGCAGGCCGACACGGTGCTGCTCACGTACCCCCTGGAATGGCCGATGCCGGCGGGCGCCGCGGCCGGCACCCTGGACTACTACGCCCGGCGGACCGACCCCGACGGCCCCGCCATGACGGACTCGGTGCACGCCATAGCCGCTGCCGCTGCGGACGAACCGGGTTGCTCGACGTACACCTACCTGCAGCGCTCCATCAGGCCGTTCGTGCGCGGCCCGTTCGCGGAGTTCTCGGAGGCCCGCGGCGCCAAGGCGGGGGCCGAGGACCCGCTGGCCGGCTCGCCCGCGCAGGACTTCCTCACGGGCAAGGGCGGCTTTCTGCAGGTCTTCACGCACGGCCTGACCGGCATGCGGATGCGCGAGGACCGGCTCCACCTCGACCCGATGCTGCCCCCGCAACTCGGTCGCGGCGTCACGCTGCGCGGGCTGCGCTGGCAGGGCCGCACGTACGACGTCGCGATCGGCGCCCACGAGACGACGGTCCGGCTCACGGATGGTGCGGCGATGACGCTCGACACCCCCCAGGGCGAACACGCCCTGACCAGGACCGCTCCGGTGGTCCTCAAGACCCGCCGCCCGGACCTCGCCCCGACGGCCGATCCGGCCCGTTGTGCCACGGCCACCGCCTCCTCGGAGGAACCGGGCATGTACGCGGCCGCGGCGGTCGACGGCAACCCGGCGACGGCGTGGGTGCCGGACGGTGCGGAGGGGAGTCTGACGGTGGATCTTGGGAAGGCCGTGCGGATCAGGAAGGTCACCCCGACGTGGAGCGGGCCGGCGCCGCTCTCGTACGACGTCCGGTTGTCGGCGGACGGGCGCCACTGGCGGAGCGCCCGTGACCTGCCGGGGACGGCGCGGTATGTGCGGGTCGCAGTGCGGGGCCGTGCCGCTGCCGAGTCCCGTACGGGCATTGCCGAAGTAAAGGTTTCGTAGCACACCGGAAAAGCGGAAGCCGGGGGCGGTTGTCGCCCCCGGCTCGATATGTACCCCAAATCCGTACACCGGATGGATTCGGCCTGGGCAAATCGACAAGTTCCCGGCCCGAGTTCTGGCGGATACCTCTCTTCCCCGCCTCGTGGCCCTCATCAAGGATCGTGTGACACCCGGAAGCGCTCCCTCCGCTTCGTCGCCTCCGCACTCCGATGAGGACTCATGCTGGCCCTGTGCGATTCCCCTGCAGCTCACTCCAGACGGAGATCCGGCAAGCCGGAGGACGTGGGAGCGCCGACCCCGTGAGGTTCCGGTTCACTCGTCAGGGCAACAGACCCGTGCCTTCCTCCCGGGAGGTCCCGGCGCCTGCCGAGGCGCTGTCCGCCGCAATGCCGGAGACCGTCGAAGCGCCTCTGTCGGACTACGAGGCAGAGCTCATCAGGTCTTCCCTGACAGTGGTCGAGCCCCTCGCGGGGGAGATCACGGTCTACTTCTACGCCATCCTGTTCGCCCGCCATCCCGAAGTCCGGTCGATGTTCCCGGAAGGGATGGACCCCCAGCGGGACCGTCTCCTGGGCGCGCTCCTGCGCATTGTGGATCTGGTCGACGACCCCGAAAGCCTCGTTCGCTTCTGCGGACATCTCGGCCGTGACCACCGCAAATTCGGCACCCGTCCCGCGCACTTCCCGGCCGTGGGCGAATGCCTCCTCGACGCCCTGGCCCGCTACGCCGGTTCCGCATGGACCCCGGACGTCGCCGCGGCCTGGGCGAAGGCGTACGGCGCGGTAGCTCGGATGATGGTCGATGCGGCCGAGCAGGACGAGGCGGTACGGCCCGCCGTGTGGCACGCCACCGTGGTGCACCGCGTGTCGCGCGGCCGCGGCATCGCCGAGATCACGGTGCGCCCGCACAGCGCCTACCCGTACGCCGCAGGCCAGTACGTGAGCATCGAGACGCCCTGGTGGCCGAGGAGTTGGCGCCACTACTCCGTCGCCAACGCGCCCCGTGAGGACGGCACGCTCACCTTTCACGTGCGCGCAGTGGACGGGGGCTCGGTCAGCGGTGCGCTGGTGCACCGGGCGTCGGTGGGCGACGTGCTCCGACTGGGGCCCCCGACGGGCGACATGGTCCTGGACGCGGCCGGCCACAGGAAACTGCTCTTCGTGGCCGGCGGCACCGGCCTCGCCCCGATGCGCGCACTCGTCGACGAGGTGGACCGCCGAGGGGGCCGCCATCAAGTGGAACTGTTCCTCGGCGCCCGCACCGTGGCCGAGCTGTACGGGTTCGACGAGATGCTCCGCCTGTCCCAGCGGTACCACTGGCTGACGGTCAAGGGCGCGGTCTCGCACGAACAGATCCCCGGAATCCGGGGACTGCTGCCGGACGTGCTGGCCGAGTACGGCCCGTGGTACGAGCACGACGTCTTCCTCAGCGGCCCGGCCCAGATGATCGCCTCGGCAAAGGCGAAGCTCATCCTCAACGGCACGGCGCCGCACCGCATCCACCACGACCCGTTCGGGGCTTCGGGCCTGTCGGCTTCGTGAGCCGCGGTGTTGTCAGCCGGCCACCTCTGGGAGACCGCGACCGGCACTCGCTGAACTGCTCCCGGTGAACTGCCGCGGCAGCCGCCCTGACCTGACGGACACCCCCTAGAGCCAGCCCCGTTGCGCGGCCTTGAGGCCTGCCTCGAACCGGCTGGTCGCTCCGAGCCGTTCCATCAGCGCGGCCATCTGCCGGCGGACGGTGCGGAGCGAGACCCCCAGCCGCTTGCCCGCCGCCTCGTCGGTCAGACCCGATGCGAGGATCTTCAGCAGTTCCCGCTCGGCGGGGGCGATGGCCTCGGCATCCTCGTCCGCGGCTCTGCACCGTCCGTCGGTGTCGAGCGGGCTCGCCGTTTCCCAGGCCTGCTCGAAGAGGGTGACCAGGGCGGCCACGATGCCGGGCGAGCTGGTGCAGACCGCGCCCAGGCGGGAGTTGTCGGGATCGAGGGGGACGACGGCCGTCCTGCGGTCGAACACCAGGAGGCGGGGCGGCACGACCGGCCGGGTACGGACCTGGCCGCCCATGTCATCGATCCAGCGGGCGTAGGAGAGCGTGCCCGGGTCGTTCTTCGCGCTGTCCTGGTACAGGGTCAGCAGCCGGACGCCGCGGGCGAGGGCGTCCTCGTCCAGTGGCCGGGCGGCGTCCAGGCTGGCCTTCGACTGCGCTCCGCCGGGGTTGATGGCCAGGCACTCCTCGGTGACCTCCTGGGCGAGCGCCTCCAGGCGGCCCTGGACGGCGTCCAGTCCGACCAGCCGCTCGGCCACCTCCACCTGGGAGTCCGACCGTAACGCCGCGAACTCCGCGACGGTCCGGGCGACCGCCTCCTTGCCGCGGGCCAGCTCCTCCTGGCGGCGTGCCAGTTCGCGCTCCCGGCGGCGCACCAGCAGTTCCAGCCCCACTTCGGGGTTGACCACGCGCAGGAGGTTCGGGTTCTCGCGGGAGGACTGGAGCAGCTCCATGTCGACCAGTTGGTCCAGCGCGTCCCTCAACTGCTGTTCGGTGAGCAGGAGTCGCCGGCTCAGGTCGGCGACCCCCGCGTTCGGGTACCTGAGCATCCCCCGATACACGTGTTCCGTCGCTGTGTCGAGCCCCAGCGCAGCCAGCACGTTTCCCCCCTCTCGGGCGCGCAAGGCACAAGCACACGCGTTCGATGGCGCCCTGGTCCATGGTAAAGGAATTCCCATGAAGCCCGGGGCGTGGCAGCTGAGTGCCAGCCACCTTGGTGCCACCTGATTCCCTTTCTCCCCATCTGCCCCGTGCGGCAGGATGAAGATCACCGGGAGGGCCGGTGCAGCAAGCGGCCCACGATGTCCCGGCCGTTCCACTTCCGGATATCAGGGGGATTCCGTTGGACTGGATCACACGTCGCACCGCCGTCGCAGCCCTCGCGTTGCGGCCTTTCCGCGTTGGCCTCGTCGGCACCTCGCGGGCCGCCGGTTCCTGCTCGGGCATCGGCTGGGACTGAGCCGCATGCGTTTCGTCCGCGCCCGCTTGCTCGGGGCGGGAGACGAAGGGGTGCCGGCCGGGCGCGGAGCCGAGCTGCTGCACGACCTCTTCTGGGCCCACACGGGCCCGGAGGACGGCCTGGAGCATGTGCGGGTCCGCCCCAGCGGCGCCGGCATGGAGATCGTCCTCTTTCTCCACGCCGACACCGACGTCGCCGCACTCGCCCGCGCGGACGGGCTCCTCGCGCTCGTGCGGGAGCCGCTCGCGGCCCACGGTTACACGGCCGTGGTTCCGTCCATCTGAACTCCGCCCATTTGAACCCGCTGACGGGGTGCTGACGCCCAGTCAGGACTTCGCTTCGCCGGGGGCTCCCGGCTGCCCTCGCCCGGGGCCGGTGCCGTCCTGCCCCGGTGCCTTCGACGCGCCTTTCCGTGCCCGGCTTTCACGGGCCGTACCACCGCGCGGCGCCGATCGCCCTGCTGCGGCCTCCGTTCCGCACGCGTCCCGCGCCCTTCCGTCCAGTTCCATCCGGTTCCTTTCAATTCCATCCGGCTTTCCGCCGTCAAGGAGATCCCGCATGTCCGCATTCGTACGACGCGCCACCGTCCGCTCGGCTCTGCTGACCGCGGTGCTCGGGGCCGTCGTCCTCGGCGTCACCGTCCCCGCCCAGGCCGTTCCCGCCGCACAGACGGCAGTGGCGAAGGCCGCAGCGGCGGCCCCCTCGGAGATCGGAGGTGAGATAGGCCGCACCGAGATGATCCAACGGGTGCAGTACTGGATCGACAAGGGCGTCCCCTACAGCCAGTCCGGCTACTACCCGGACCTCCAGGGACGCAACTACCGCACCGACTGCTCCGGGTTGGTGTCCATGGCCTGGCGCCTGCCCACCAGCGCGACCACCTGGACGCTTCCCCAGTACTCCACCCGGCTCGGCAGCCTGGACGACCTCCAGCCCGGCGACGCGCTGAACAACATCAACAGCCACGTCGTGCTCTTCACGGGCTGGACGGACTCGAGCCACACGACGGCGAACATCATGGAGCACGCCAGACCGGGCACCAACGCCCGCAAGACCACGTACTCTCGCAGCTACATCAACAACAACGGCTTCAAGCCCTACCGTTACAACCACGTCCTCGAAACGCCGGTGTCCGTGCCCGACAAGGGGATGACGAACGTCACCGCAGTCGGCGACCTGAACGGCGACGGGATCACCGACGTCATCGCGGTGGAGACCGCGACGGGCGACCTCTACCGCTACTCCGGCCCCGACTACACCGGCGGTTCCGCCCGGGTGAAGATAGGTTACGGCTGGAACTCGATCAGCAGCATCGTCGGAGTCGGCGACCTGACCGGTGACGGCGTCCCCGACATCATTGCCGTGGACGCCGAGACCGGTGACCTGTACCGCTACTCGGGGCCGAACTACAACGGCGGTTCCAAGGTGAAGATCGGCAGCCACTGGGACGCGATGTCCAACGTCACCGCGGTCGGCGACCTGACGGGCGACGGGGTGCCGGACATCATCGCGGTCGAGACGAAGACGGGCGACCTCTACCGCTACTCCGGCCCCGACTACAGCGGCGGTTCGCGGGTGAAGATCGGCAGCGGCTGGAACGTCTACTCCGCGATCGTCGGCGTCGGTGACCTGACGGGTGACGGGGTGGCCGACATCATTGCCGTCGACAACGAGACCGGTGACCTGTACCGCTACTCGGGGCCGAACTACAACGGCGGCACGAAGGTGAAGATCGGCACCCACTGGGATTCCATGATCAACATGGCGGGGGTCGGCGACCTGAACGGCGACAAGATCCCGGACCTGATCGCCGTGGAGCAGTCGACCCAGAAGCTGTACCGCTACTCCGGCCCCGATTTCACCGGCGGCTCCCGAGTGCAGATCGGCACCAACTGGTAGCAGGCGCAACGCCCTTCACCCCGCGATGCGTCCGCCGCCGGACGCATCGCGGGGTGCCGCCCACCCTTCCCCACCGGCACAGAACCGAGGTTCACCTTGTCCGCACAGCCGCCCATGTCCGTACAGCCGCAGCAGCAGGACCGCCACACGGAGCCGAACGCAGGCCGGACGCGCCGCACGACGGCAGACTCCCCGCAACGCCGGCCCCTTCGCGCGTCCCTGCGGGCCGCTCTGGTGGCCGTCCCGGTCGCCGCGCTCGGCGTCTCCCTGCTCGCCGCGCAGCCGGCCGCCGCCGCCTCCGTCGCCACCTGGGACAAGGTCGCGCACTGCGAGTCCACCGACGACTGGAGCATCAACACCGGGAACGGCTACTACGGTGGCCTGCAGATCTGGAAGCCGACCTGGGACGCCTTCGGCGGCACGCAGTACGCCGCGTACCCCCACCAGGCCGGCAAGGAGCAGCAGATACGGATCGCGGAGAAGATCCTGGCCACGCAGGGCGCGGGTGCCTGGGGAAGCTGCGGTGCCCGGGCCGGTCTCGCCGGCGACCACGCCGACCCGTTCCCGGCGGAGCCCCCCGCCCCCCAATCGAACATGGCCAACCTCACGCCGGTCGGCGACCTGACGGGCGACGGGGTGCCCGACATCATCGCGGTCGAGAAGAAGACGGGCGACCTGTACCGCTACTCCGGCCCCTCGTTCGGCGGCGGTTCGCGCGTCAAGCTCGGCTACGGCTGGAACGGCATGAGCGACATCGTCGGCGTCGGTGACCTGACCGGCGACGGTGTGGCGGACATCCTGGCCGTCGACAAGGAGAGCGGTGATCTGTACCGCTACTCGGGCCCGCACTACAACGGCGGCACGAAGGTGAAGATCGGCAGCAGCTGGGACTCGATGACGAACATCACCGCGGTCGGCGACCTGACGGGTGATGGCGTGCCGGACATCATCGCGGTGGAGAAGAAGACGGGCGACCTCTACCGCTACTCGGGTCCCGACTACTCGGGCGGTTCCGCCCGGGTGAAGATCGGCAACGGCTGGAACGTCCACTCCACGATCGTCGGCGTCGGTGACCTGACGGGTGACGGGGTGGCCGACATCATCGCCGTGGAGAAGAAGACGGGCGACCTGTACCGGTACTCGGGGCCGAACTACAACGGCGGCACCAAGGTCAAGATCGGTACCAACTGGGGTTCCATGAGCGGCATCACGGGCATCGGCGACGTCACGGGCGACGGTGTGCCGGACCTGCTCGCCATCGACCCCGCCGACCACAAGCTCTACCGCTACGCCGGCCCCGGATTCACCGGCGGATCCCGGGTGCAGATCGGTACGAACTGGTAGAGGGCCGAGTCCTCTTCTTCATCCACCTCCACCCCCACAGGAGTCAGTTGTGCGACGCCTCAACTCCCTCGCGGCCACTGCGGGTTCCCTGCTGGCGCTGTGCGCCGGCGGGCTCGTGACCGCACCGGCCGCCCAGGCGGACGCCGTCTCCGCGGGCAACGCCCCGCCTCTGCGGTTCGTCAGCTACAACATCTGCGGCAACATGTGCACCGACGCCAAGGGGTACGACGACCAGCGCCGCATCGACACGGTCGTCGACGAGGCCACGGTCGGCACCTGGGGTGCCGATCAGATCTTCCTCCAGGAGGTGTGCCGGCCGCAGTACGACGCCATCGAGAAGCGGCTGGCCCCGCTCGGCTTCCACGGCCTGTACACGGCAACGCTTCCGGGCCGCGGGGCGAAGGCCGGGAAGGAGACGGAGGCGGTGTGCGGCGGGGCGGACTACGGGATGGCCGTCCTCGCCAAGGGCCCGGTGACCGACACGAAAGTGCTCGACCTGACCGTAGGCGGCGAGAATGAGCCCATCAAGAGCCCCTGCGTGAAGAACTACGTCCAGAACCGGGTCAACTGGGCCTGCTCGGTGCACCTCTACTGGGAGACCGACGACACCCGCCGCGCGGCCGAGGCCCGCAAACTGGCGGCGCAGACCGCCGAATGGGAGAACGTCGGGATCCCCGTCGTCCTCGGCGGCGACTTCAACGACCAGCCGCGGTCTGCCTCCCTCTCCGCGTTCTACGACACAGGCATCGGAGACGGCGGCCAGGGCACGTTTCTGGAGGCCGACGAGACCGACAAGGACCGCTTCGCCACCGTCTGCGCACCCTCCAGGAGCCGCTGCCGTTCCGGCGATGCCACCTTCGGCCGTCGGAAGATCGACTATCTCTTCGTCTCCGCACGCGACTTCAAGGGCGTCAAGGCCGATGTGCTCCCCCTGGACACCAAGGTCTCCGACCACCGGCTGCTGCGCGGCGCGGCGTACTGGGCCGACTGCGGCCCGCTCGACCCGCGGGCGGGCGCGGTCCTCCGCAGGGACGCGTCCGGCGGCCTCTTCCGCTACGCGGGCCGGCCGGACGGCACGGTCGGTGGCGCGTGCAAGGTGGGCACCGGCTGGAACATCATGCGGCTGGCCGCGCATGACGGGAACACCGTGATCGCCGCCGACAAGGCCGGAGCGCTGTGGCGCTACCCGGCCGACACCGACACGGGCAGCTACTCGGGCGGCACGCGGGTCCAGGTCGCCGACGGCTGGCAGACGATGGACGCCCTCCTGGCACCGGGCGACTTCTCCGGGGACGGCCGCCCCGACGTCATCGGCCGGGACACGGCAGGCGACCTGTGGCTGTACAAGGGCTCGGCCGGGGGCGGTTACGCCGCGCCCGTCAAGATCGGCAACGGCTGGCAGATCTACACCGCCCTCGTGGCACCCGGCGACCTCTCGGGCGATGGCCGCCCCGACCTGGTCGGGCGGGATGCGGCGGGTGACTTGTGGTTGTACAAGGGTGACGGCGGTGGCGGCTACGCGCCCAGGCAGAAGATCGGCAGCGGCTGGCAGGCGTACACCGCCGTGGCAGCTCCCGGCGACCTCGACGGCGACGGCCGTCCCGACCTGGTGGGGCGGGATGCGGCGGGTGACTTGTGGTTGTACAAGGGTGACGGCAAGGGCGGCTACGCGCCCAGGCAGAGGATCGGCAACGGTTACCCGGAGGGGGAGCTGATGTTCTGAGCCGACGACGTTGTCGTTGCCGCTGGGGCGGACCCGATGCTGCCCCGGCAACTCGGCCGTGGCGTCACGCTGTGCGGGTGGAGGTGCGGGGCAATGCCGATGCCAAGACCCGCACAGGAATTTCCCAAGTGACCGTTGGGCAGCGTGCCGGGAGGAGCGGAGCGAAGGCCGGGGGCGGTTGCCGCCCCCGGCTCTCTTTGTGCCAAAAATCGGTACACCGGTCGGATTCGGCCGGGGAAATTCGACAAGATCCCGCCCTGAGCTCTAGTGGGTATCACTCTTTCCCGCTTCGTGGTCCTCGTTCAGGATCGTGTGACATCCGGAAGCGTCTAGTCCGCTTCGTCGGTTCTGCACACCAAAGAGGATTCATGTCGGCCCCGTGCAATAACTCCCCTGCCATTCCCTTCGGATGGGAATCAAGTAGAACAGCGGACGGGGGAGGGGCGGCACCCCCTTGAAGTTCCGGTTCGTTCGCCCGAGCAGAAGCAGACCCACGCGCCCATCCTGGGAGGACGAGGCGCCCGCCGAGGCCCTGTCCGTCGAGGAGCCGAAACCGAAGCCGCAGGCCGTCGAGGCGCCTTTGTCGGATCACGAGGTGGGCCTCCTGAGGAGTTCCCTGTCGGCGGTCGAGCCCTTTGCGGGGGAGATAACGGTCTACTTTTATGCCATCCTGTTCGCCCGTTATCCGGAAGTCCGTCCGATGTTCCCGCCGGGGATGGATCCCCAGCGCGATCGCCTGTTGTGCGCGCTTTTGCGGATTGTGGAGCTGGTCGACGAACCCGAAAGTCTTGTCGGATTCTGCGGGCATCTCGGCCGTGACCACCGCAAGTTCGGTACGCTCGCCGCACATTTTCCGGCTGTGGGCGAGTGCCTCCTCGACACTCTGGCCCGCTACGCCGGCCCCGCATGGACCCCGGAGATCGCCGCGGCCTGGACGAAGGCGTACGGCGCGGTCGCCCAGGTGATGATCAGCGCAGCCGAGCAGGACGAGGCGGTACGGCCCGCCGCGTGGCCCGCCACGGTGGTGCACCGCGTCGCACGCAGCCACGGCATTGCCGAGATCACGGTACGCACGCACATCCCCTACGAGTTCGCCGCAGGCCAGTACGCGAGCATCGAGACCCTTTGGTGGCCGAAGCAGTGGCGCTACTACTCCGTCGCCAATGCGCCGCGCGAGGACGGCACCCTCACCTTTCACGTGCGTGCAGTGGAGGGCGGCCGGGTCAGCAACGCACTGGTGCACCGGGCGTCGGTGGGCGACGTGGTCCGGCTCGGCCCCCCAGCGGGCGACATGGTCCTGGACGCGGCCGACCGCCGCGAACTGCTCTTCGTGGCCGGCGGCACCGGCTACGCCCCGATCCGCGCGCTCGTCGAAGAAGTGGCCCGCAGAGGGGGACACCACAAGGTGGACCTGTTCCTCGGTGCCCGGACCGTGGCCGAACTGTACGGGTTCGACGACTTGCTCCGCATGGCCCAACGGAACCACTGGCTGACCGTCAAGGGCGCGGTTTCCCACGAGCAGATCCCCGGAATCCGGGGGGCGTTGCCGGACGTCCTGGCCGGGTACGGACCGTGGTACCGGCACGACGTCTTCCTCAGCGGCCCGGCCCGGATGGTCGCCTCGGCCAGGGAGACGCTCACCCTCAACGGGACCCCGCCCCACCGCATCCACTTCGACCCGTTCGAGACGCCCGTCCTGTCCACTCCCTGAGCCGTACCTCTCGGCCGCCTTGCCAGGAGACCCTCTCGTGACCTTGCCTCCGCCGCCTTTCGGATCAGCGGGTGAGCACCAACTGCAGCACCACCTGGGCACCGCCGACCGTGCAGCCCGGTTCTACGACCAACAGGTACGCCCTCATCTCACGCCCGAGATGCGGGACTTCATCGGCCGTCAGGCCATGGTCTTCCTGGCCACTGCGGACTCAGGTGGAGAGTGTGATGCCAGCCTTCGGGCCGGCCCACCGGGATTTGTCCACGTGATCGACGACCGCACGCTCGCCTACCCCGAATTCCGCGGGAACGGCGTCATGGCCAGCGCGGGCAACATGCTGGAAAACCCCCATCTCGGCATGCTCTTCGTGGACTTCACGCATCACCATGTGGGGCTTCACGTCAACGGCGTGGCGCATCTCTACCACGACAGGGACCTGCGCAGTGCCCATCCCGACTTGCCCATGGACGTCGCGCCGGGCGGACGCAGTCCGGAGATGTGGGTTCACCTGACCGTCGAGGAGGCATACGTCCACTGCTCCAAGCACATTCCTCACCTGGAGCCGGGGCCGCGCCCTGCCGGGCGGGACGCGGGGAGGCCCAAGGACTCGGACTACTTCACCACGTCACGTGCGGGGCGCGTGGTTGCTGCTCCTGCTCGCAACGGTCAATAGAGCCCCACCCCGTCATCCCGGTACGTGTTGTCCAGGATCTCGTCCAGGAACCGGCCGAACCCCGTTTCCAGTTGCAGCCCGACCTCCGGTTCGTAGCGGAACAGCCCCGGGCAGACCGCGTCGTCCAGGCTGCTGTCCACGAACAGGGCGTAGGAGAACCGGTCGGGCTTGGCGCCCGCACCGGGTGGCTGCTGCACCACCCGGTGAGCTACCGCTGCCACCGGGGCGGCCGTCCTGCGGGTCAGGATTTCCATCGCGCAGCCGAAGTTGACGATGAAGGTTCCCGGTATCGGGTCGATCGGGTGCCAGGTACCGTCCCGGTCCACCTCCAGGCCCGGTTCCGTGGAGCGGAGTACGGTCACCCAGCCCGAGTCCTTGTGGACGTTGAGGCCGCGCATGGGGACATCCGGCCTGAAATGGTTGAAGGTGAGGGTGTGGGTGCCGAGCTTCGTGAGGCTGTGGCCCGTGGCTTGGTCCCACAGGTCGCGCGGGAGGTCCAAGATCGTGAGTACGGCGCGCAGGATGTCCAGCGCCACGTCGCGCATGACCGTCGCCTGGCGGGCCAGGTCAGCCGGGTAGACCCTTTCCCACCAGCTCTTCTCCAGGAAGAATTGTTCCGTCTGGTCGGCATCCCGGCAGAAGTAGCCTTGGTGCGCGCCCAATTGCTCCGACCGCCAGTTGCGGAAGTCGCGGTAGGGGTCGTCGGCCTCCGCCGGCAGGTAGAAGCTGCGGGCGAACCGGTCCCCGGCGGTCAGGTCCAGGCCCGACGGCTGGTCGATGTAGAAGAAGCCGTCCCGGAGGGCGCGTTCCAGGCCGTCATCGGCCGAGAACCGCAGCTGCCCACCGCGCAGTTCGGCACGCTGCCACGCCGCCTGCGTCCCGCTCATCGGTTCCCCGCCCCGATCCGCGAGTGGAACTCGTAGCCCAGCTCCTTCGCCTTCTCCACCGAGAAGTCGCGGAAGTTCTGGTACGGGAGCAGGGCGCCGTCCGCGTCGTACTGGTAGAGCGTCATGTCGTAGCGCGGGCCCATGTAGACGGTGAACGACGAGCGGTCCACCGCGGGCGGGTCCGGGTGCAGTTCGGGTACGCGGTGGTAGACGGCGGTGACCGGTCGCCGCGACTTCACGGTCAGGACCCGGAAGGCATCGCCCAGGTTGACGGTGAAGTGGCCGGCGGGCTGGCGCACCGGTAGCCAGCGGCCCTCGTGGAGGATCTCGTAGCCCGGCTGGTCGGTGCAGATGACGGTGATGAAACCGCTGTCGGAGTGCTCGACGATGCCGGCCCGGTCGCTCAGGCCCGAGCGGTAGTGGTTGACGGTGGTGTAGCAGAGCCCGGTGTCCTGCCGGGCCCCGCCGGTGATCACCTCGCGGTCGGCTGCCGGGACGCCCGCTGCGTCGAAGGCACCGTAGAGGGCTCGGAGGGTGAGTTCCTTCATGCGGTGGAGTACCGAGCACACCTCGCCCGGGAGGTACTTCTCCCACAGGAAGCTCTCCAGCTGGAGTTGTTCCACCTGGTCGGGGCGGTCCTCGTAGCCCAGCCTGGACTCGGGGTGGCCGTGCTCGCGGTGACCGCGGTGCCGGTCGTCGCGGTCCTCGGCGGGGAGGTGGAAGCTGCGGCAGAAGTCCACCCCCGGGGCGACGTCCAGGTCCTCGGGCACGGCCAGGCTGAAGGCACCCAGGCGCAACGCCAGTTCGGCGCCGTCCGGAGTGTCGAAGCGCAGCCGGCCTGCCTCGACCCGCGCCGACGGCAGGGTCAGGTGGTCCTCTTCCGGCACGACGGTCGTGGTCGTGGTCATGTCCTCGGTTCTCCCGTCTGTTGTCACAGGGCGCTCGTGTCGTCGTACGTCCGCTCGACTTCCTGCGTCGCGAAATCCGCGACCGACTGCACTCTGCGGGGCTCGCCGCCCTCGAAGCGGTACACGCTGCCGTCGAGGGCCGAGTCGAGGAACGTCACGTACGAGAATCGGTCCGGGCGGCCCGGTCCGCGCCGGGTGGAGACCACCCCGTGCACGTTGGCGCGTACCGGTTGCGGCAGTCGTTCGGTCAGTACCTCCAGCGAGCTGCCGAAGTTCACGATGAAGTGGCCCGGCTGGGGGTCGATGGCGCCCAGCCGGCCTTCGACGAGTGCGAGCAGGCCGGGTTCGACGGAGCGGAGGACCGTCACCCAGCCCGAGTCGCGGTGGAACTTCGAACCCCGGGCGGGCTTGGCGGACCGGAAATGGTTGAAGGCCAGCATCCGGTGGCCGCCGTTGTCGGTCAGGCCGTTGGAGATCCGGCTCCACAGCGCCGGTGGGATCTCCAGGTGCCGGAAGACTGCGCGGAGGACGGCGACGCCCATGCCGGTCATCTGCTCGCCCAGCGCGGCGACTTCGGCAGGCAGCAGGCCCCAATGGGCCCGCTCGATGTAGAAGTTCTCCCATTGGTCGTGTTCGCGGTCGAAATATCCCTGGTACGGCCCCGGCACCTCGATGTCGCGGTAGCCGCGATAGCGGTCCATGGTGTCGCCCGACCGGTCCTCGTGGAAGTGCGAGGCGAAGTGGTCGCCGGGGGCGGGGTCGGTCCCGTCCGGCATCTCGATCAGGAAGAAGCCCTGGGCGAGAGCCCGGTCGAAGCCGTCCGGGCGGTCGAAGACCAGCTCTTCGCCGGCCAGTCGGCAGCGCTCCAGCAGTACGGACGGGCAGCCCGCCGGTGTCTCCTGCTCGCTGGGCATGCGCGGCAGGTCCACCGGAGGCCTGGACGTCGAAGAATCGTGGGTGGTCATGGGCGTCGGCTCCCTCGTCACCTCGTCACGTCCTGGGTCGTCGTGTCCTGGATCGTGATCGTTCCCGTGCCTGCAGGGCGGGGCATGGCGGCCTGGTGTCTCAGCCGCAGATCGATGCCGTGTGCAGTGACGTCGTAGCGGCCGTACAGCTCGGTCAGCACGGCTGCCTGCATGCGCACCGAGAACAGCCGGCCGGGGCATTTGCGCGGATTACGCTGGGTGTTGACCATGCTGAACGAGTTGATCTCGTAGCGGGTGCGTGAGAGCAGAGACGAGAGAGTCTCCCGGCCGGAGCGCGTGATGGCCCGGATGTTGTCCGGGTCGAAGCGACCGGGGCGGGGGAAGACCGCGGGGTCCCGGTTGGCCTGCCACCGGTCCAGCCACATCATGGTGCCGGCGGGCACGGTCACTTCGGCACCCCGGTGGTGGAGCGCGAACGGGCGGGTGGTGCGCCGCCACAGCGCGCAGGGGTTGCTGCCGCCCAGGCGTACGGCCTCCAGCACCGCCAGTTCGGTGACCGACGGCCCGGTGTGCGGGCACGTGCTGCCCGACGTCCTCTCCGGCCGTTGCCGGGACCGGGCTTCGGCGACGACCTGTGCCTTCACCTCAGGGCTCGTCTCCAGATGGCCCAGCGCCCACAGCAGGCTGAGCGCCGTGGTGTCGTACGTCGCCACGACGACCGTGCCCAGCTCCTTGAACCGTGCGATGTCCAGCTGATCGATGCCCTTGCGGGTGAAGGGGATCCGCCAGAGGGCGAAGTAGCGGCGGATCAGGTTGCTCTCCGGAGCGTGGGACAGCGAGAGGAAGTTCGACGTCAGCAGGTCCTGGACGAACGGCACGATGACGTCGACCTGGCGCATCGCATCCGGGTTGACGTTGCTGATGACGTCGGACGCCAGGTCGAAGAACCCCCGGACCACCTCGCCGTACTCGGGCGAGTGCAGGTACTCCGGCAGAGGATGCTCGGTGAGGTCCAGCACGCCGGGAACCATGCTGTCCACGTGTGCCACCAGCGACAGGGCGAAGTCGTCCAGCGGCAGTTCGCGGCCGGCCACCCCGGCCAGGTACCCGGCCGTGTGCCGCCGGATGTGCGGCTCCAGCTGCTCCACGAACTTGGCGTTGCCCAGCGAGCGCTCCACGGCGGCCCGTTTGGCCGGCCGGTCCGGGTGGTCGTGGTCCAGGGACCCCATGAAGTCCCCGAACAGGTCGCGGTTGGCGTCGGTCGAAGGTGCGAGCGCCTCCTCGTCCGCCAGGGGCGCGTTGGTGATCTGGTAGACGGCGGTGCTCCGCCCCATCCGGAAGGTGCACATCCCGCCGTTGGCCTCCGCGCACGCGCTGATCCCCGAGGCGCGGAAGTACTCGGAGGCGGGTTCACCCCGCACGACGGTGGCCTCGTGGAACGCCTGCTCGTGGCCGTCGGCCGGGTCCGGGCCCGGGTGATGGGCGAGGAGCCCGGGGAAGGGTGCCTCCAGACGGCGCGGGGTCACGGTCACCGGGCACCGCCCCGGGCGGCGGCCGGTTCGGCGATCCCGAAGTCGGTGTACCCGTCGGACCACGTTTCGGCGTTGAACTCGCGCAGGAACTCCTCGGAGCTGCGCACCGCGTGCGCCGCCCCGTCCGGCCGGAGCTGGTACAGGTCACCGGTGGCGGGCGGGTTGGCGAAGGCGGCGAAGGAGAAGCGGTCCGGCGCGCCGGGCTCGCGTACGCACTGCCGGACGCGGTGCGTGATGGCCCGTACCGGCTGGGGGAGGGCCGCGGTGAGCAGTTCGAAGGCGCCGCCGAAGTTGACCACGAAGTGGCCCGGCAGCGGGTCGACCGGGACCCACGCCCCGTCGACGGAAGTCTCCAGTCCGGGCTCCTCGATGTAGAGGACGGTCACGAAGCCGGTGTCCTTGTGCGGGGCGCAGCCGAGCCGGGGGCGTTCGGAGCGGTAGTGGTTCGCGGCGAACCAATGGATGCCGCGGCCCTCCACCGCGCCGCCGGTGACCCGGTTCAACAGCGCCTCGGGAACACCCAGCCCGTCGAGCACGGCCCGCAGCACCAGCAGAGTGAGGGCGCTCATGTGCTCTGCCATGGCACACAGTTCGGGCGGGAAGTGCCGGGTCCGGTCCGGGCCGTCGATCAGCAGGTGCTCGGTCTGGAAGTGCTCGCGGTCGAAGTAGATGCCCTCCAGCTCGCGGAACCCCCGATAGGGCCGCAGGGCGGCGGGGCCGTCCGTCGCCGGGCGGTGGAACTCCCGACAGAGGGTGATGCCGGGGGCCGGGTCGAACCCGTCGGGCACCGCCAGGCGGAAACAGCCGTCGGCCAGGGACCGGGTCAGGCCGTCGGGGGTGTCGAAGACGAGTGCGGGCCCTGCGGTCCGGGCGCGTTGCAACGCCATGGCACCGGTGCCGGAAACGGCGTGGGCGTGACCGGCCGGGGGCGCACCGCTGTGCGGTTCTGCGGTCATGCGGGTTCTCCTTCCGGTTCAGGGGCGTCGGTTCCTGCGTAGATCTCGTGGTCGTTCTCGTCGATGAGTTCACGGGAACCGCACACGCGCTCCAGCCCGTGGCCCGCGATGTAGCGGTGGATGCCCTCGTCCTCTCCCGGTACGCAGCCGCTGGAGCTGAAGTGCCCGAAGCTGGACCGGTCGGCGTTCTGTCGGGTCACCCGGTGCATGATGGCCGCCACCGGGGTGCCGCTGCCCGCCGTCAGAATCTCCATCGACAGACCGAAGTTGACGATGAAGCAGTCGGGGTCCGGCGGGACGGTCTCCCAGCGGTCTGCGCGGTTCACCTCCAGTCCCGGTGAGGTGGTGCGCAGGATGGTGAGGAATCCGTCGTCCTTGTGCGAGCTGAGCCCGATGTCGTCGAGCGTCGGGCGGTAGTGGTTGAACGTCAGGTGGTAGGAGCCCTCGGCCCCGGAACAGCCGCCGGTTGCACGGCGCCAGTCAGTTTCCGGGATGCCGACATGGGCCAGCACCGAGCACAGGACCTGGCGCGACAACAGGGTCAGTGCTTCGCCGAGCGCGGCGATCTCCGGCGGATAGTGGCCCGCCCAGAACCGGCGTTCCAGCAGGAACTGCTCGATCTGGTCGACGCGTTGGTGGAATCCCAGCAGGGGGTCGCCGAAGTGTTCGCTGCCGACGAGCTGGAACCGGCCGTAGGGTTCGGCGGACGGGCCCTCGTGGAACTGCCGGGCGAAGGTGTCGCCGGCCGGGACGCCGATGTCCCGGGGGATTTCGAGATGGAAGACGCCGTCCCGGAAGGCACGGTCACGGGCCGTGGCGTCCGTGAACTCCAGTGCGCCGCCGTCCGTGATCCTGGCCCTTTCCAGGCGTGCCTCGCCCAGGGCCTGTTGGCCCTTGGACCGCTTCGCGTAGACGTTCCGGTAGATCCTGCCCCGCTGTATGCGGGGAACGATGCCGTGCTGCGCGGACTCCATGGTCACCTGCCTTTCAGGTGGAGTGAGACGACGATGAGGTCGCGCAACTCCTGCGGTGCATCCGGATGCAGCCCCCTGGCAATCTCGGAGAGCGTGCTGAAGGAGCCGGGATAAACCATCACCGGAAGGCCGAGTCGTCGGAGGCAGGCGAAGATCGCGAACTCCTCCAGGAAGTAGTCCGAGGACATCCGGATGCGCTGTTCTTGTTCTGCCTCGGTGAGTCCGGCGGAGCGTTTGGAATGGTAGGAACGGCCGAACGACTCGACGGAGGAGCGGAAGGCGTCGTCATCGGCGAAGAACTTGTGCAGCCGGTCGTGGAAATCTGCGCAGGTTTCCCAGTTCTGTACCTCGGAGCAGGTCAGATAGGTGAAGTCGGTGCTCTGCCGGTGGTCGTCGAACACCTGCCGGGCGTCCGTCATGAACTGCCGGCCCAGGTGGAGAGCGGTGTCGCGGGCCTGCTCGGGCGCCATGGCGCGGGTGGATTCCAGTGTGATCCGGTGGATGCTGTCGCCGATAAGCACGGTGCAGTGGGCGAACCGGCGGGATATCCACTTCACCATGGATGCGAGCTTGGGCATGGTGAAGTTGCTGTTTTCCAGGCTCACCCCGAGAAAGCAGGTGTCGTGCTGCTCGAAGGTTTCTCTGCTCGTTCGGGGTGAGACGAAGCCGATTTCCGCCTTGTAACGCGTCCTGCGGTTCGGCGGCGTGGTCTGACCGATGGTGGGAACTTTCTGGGCGTCTAACGGCATTGCACCAGCCTGGTTCGGTCGTGGAATGCGGGTGGTTGCTCTCGTGGGCGCCAAGAGGGAAGGAGGTTGGGGGTGGGGTGAGGTGCGTGCTCGCACGTCGAGAATCGGGGACGGATTCCATTGCGTGTCGTCTGCGTGTCGTCCCCGAGCGCCGTCAATTGCTAACAGAGGCCGTAGTCGATCTTCAATCCCCGAGGGGCATGTTTCGGTCTGACGGAACGCGAAGTGCTTGCGTCTGCAACGCCCCTGGTCAAGTTGGATGCATTCACCATGGATGTTGCCGGACCGGCGGGGCTTCGGGTAGCGATCTCCGTCTCCGGGATGGCTCGATTCTTTCGCATGGGTGTCCAACTGCGTGTCCCGCGCAGCAGCGGAACAGGCTTGGCAGCCGCCTGTGCGTCGGATACGGTGAAGACGCTTCCGGCCCACGCCAGTACGAGAGCCCATGGCCTCCTGGCAGGCAGCCCGAAGCCGTTTCACCGGTGGAACCGGCACCGCTCGTCGGGCCCGTTTCCCGCCGGTTCTCCGCGCGACAGGTCTGGCCGTGCAGCCGACGTTCCGGTCGCGCAACGCATCCCTCACGCATCACGAAACGAATCCACGATGACAGCGCAGCAGCGCAGCAGCGCTGCTCGCGCAGCGAGAAGTTGAGAAAGGATGCCGGGGAATGCACCGACTCAACCCGGTCGGCGGCGCGCGATGGGCGCTGTTCGCCATGTCCGTGGGCGTGTTCTGCATCCAGCTGGACGCCTTCGCCCTGAACCTCGCCCTGCCCCGCATCGGCCAGGACCTGCACGCGGGGGAGGGCGATCTCCCATGGGCCGTGAGTGCCTACCTGCTCGCCACCGGCACTTTGATGCTCGGCGCCGGGCGGCTCGGCGACCTGTTCGGCAGGCGGCGGCTGCTGGTCGTCGGTCTGGCGGTGTTCGGCGCATCGTCGCTGGCGTGCGCACTGGCGACGTCGTTGGCTTCGCTGGTCGTCGCACGCGTGGTGCAAGGTGCCGGTGCCGCGCTCGTCATGCCTGTCGGGCTGGCGCTGCTGACCAACATCTACCCCGCCGACCTGCGCGGACGCGCCACGGGCTGGGCGCTCGGGGTCGGCGGAATCGCCACCGCCTGCGGCCCGTTCGTCGGCGGGATGCTCACGGACGCGGTGTCGTGGCGAGCCGTCTTCTGGCTCAACGTGCCGCTCGCCGTCCTGGGTGCCGTGTGCGCGTCCCGCGCGCCGGAGAGCCGCGACACGAGCGGGCCGAGCACCGTGGACCGGGCCGGCCTTCTCACCGGTACAGCCGCGCTGGCTGCCCTCGCCGTTCTCGTCGACCGGGGGCAGCGGTGGGGCTGGCTGACGGACCGCACGGCCGCGCTCCTGGTCCTGGTGGTGCTGTTGCTGATTTGGTTCGTGCGGTGCGAACGGCGTGCGGCCGCACCTTTGGTGAGACTCCGCCTCTTCCGCAACGGGCCTTACATCGCCCTCACACTCGCCGGAGCGGTGGTCAACACCGCCACCGTGATGTTCCTCTTCGTGGTGCCGCTGTCGCTGCAGGGGCCTTGGCATCTGTCGGTGGCGACCGCGGGCATCGCCTTCCTCGCCCCGGCCGTGGCGATGGCGGTCGCCGGCCCACTGGCCGGACGGGTCGCGCCCCGTGGCGCGGTCGCCGTGATGGCCGCCTGCCTGGGCATCGGTGCCGTAATGCTCGGGGAACTGGTGTGGGCACCGCGACTGGCCGTGTACCTGATCGTCGCCACCGTGGGCGCCGCGGTGCTGGGCATGGGCAACGCCCTCACGCTCGTCGCCACGCAGGGGGTCATCAGGCCGGAGCGGGCCGGCGAGGCGTCCGGCGTGACCAAGACCGTCATCACGGTTGCGGCCGGTCTGGGAGTCGGCCTGACTGGCTCGGTGGCAGACCCGCAGGACGGCGCGGGGGTCGAATCGGCCATCCAGACTGCGCTGTTGGCCACGGCCGTGGGCTGTCTGGCGGCTTGCCTGGCGCTCCTGCTGTGGCTGCGGAGGCGACGGGTGCCGGGTGGTCCGGTTCAGGAGCACGTAGTGAGCGGCCCCGACAGCTCGTACGGTCCCGCTGGTTCGGCCGTACCACGTCGTCGCACGCACGGGTGAGGCTTCCGCGAACACCGTCCCCGGCGCCGCGCGACTCGCTAGCGTGCCCCGCACGTTCCACACGTTCCGTCGGCAACGGAAGCAACCGAAGCAACGGAACAGAACGAGGGGGAGCAGCCGATGCCCAACTTACTGAGTGTGCCGCTCGAAAGCGGCGGTTCCGTGCTCGTCGAGATCGACGATGATCCGCAGGCGGTCGTCCGCGTCGCCCGCGGCGGCAACGGGGCCGTCCCGCACGCCGCACAGACCCTGGAGCGTGGTCTGGACAGTGTGCGGGAGGCGGCTCACGCCGTCGTCGGCAGGCTCGCCGACCTCCCGAGCCGGCCGAGCCGGATCACCCTCGAACTGGGCATGAAACTCTCGGCGGAAGCCGGGGTGTTCCTCGCCAAGACCGCAGGCGAGGCATCCCTGACGCTCACGCTGGAGTGGGACGCGGACCGCCCCGAGGCGCTGCCGGTCACCAGGGCCGTCAGCGCCAACGGCGCGGTCGGCTGAGCGCGGCGGGACAGGGGAACGTCGCACCATGCCCGGCCCTGTGCCCAACCCCGGTGTCGCGCGCCTGTGGTCGCACGGCGCGCCGCAGGGCGCCGGTCTCCTGGCCGCTCCGCGCACCGTGTTGACCTGCGGACACGTCGTCTCGGCCGTCGCCGGCGAGCACGAGTCGGTGCCTTTGCCACTCGGGCTGACGGTCCAGCTGGACTTTCCGCTCGCCGATCCGACGGCCCGGCGGCAGGCCGCGACGCTGATCCGGCACGTCCCCGTGGCCGCCGACGGCACGGGCGACATCGCGGTCCTCTCGCTCGCCGAGGAGCCTCCGGCCGGCGTGGAACCCCTACGGCTGCTGGACGTTCGGACCGTGCGCGACCACCCGTTCAAGGCCTTCGGGTTCCCGGCCGGCGACGACGGCGGCGTCTGGTCGTCGGGCCGGATCGTCGACGACCGCGGCCGGGGCTGGGTCCAGATCGAGAGCACCGGGGCCTGCGAGATCCTGCAGGGGTTCAGCGGATCGCCGCTGTGGGACGACCGTCTCAAGTGCGTGGTCGGCATGGTCGTCGCCACCGACCAGCGGTTCCTGGGCCGGGCGGCCTACGCCATCACGGCCGACGTGCTGATCGAGGCCCACCCCGAGCTGCGCCGCTACGCAACGCTTTCGTCCCCCTTCCGGGGGCTGATGCCGTTCCGGGAGCAGGACGCCGCCCATTACTTCGGCCGCTCCGTCCAGACCGCGGAGCTGACCGAGGCGGTGACGACGTCCGTCGTCGTCCCCGTCGTCGGGGCGTCCGGCGTCGGCAAGTCGTCGCTCGTCCAGGCGGGCCTCGTCCCCGCGTTGCGGCGGCGCGGCGACTACAGCGTGGCGACGCTCGTCCCCGAACCGGCCGTGCGGGTCGAGTACATGCTTGCCTCGGCCCTGCTGCCGCTGCTCGGAGAGGAGGCGGAGCCGCGGGCGCGGCTGGAACAATTGGAAGGGCTTGCGAACCGGTTGCGCGATGCCGGAGCCCTTGCTCCGACGGTCAAGGAGGCGCTCAGCCGCACCGGCACCTCGCAACTGCTTCTCTTCATCGACCAGTTCGAGGTCCTCTTCCGCTGCGCACCGGAGGCGGCGGACGCGCTGGTCGAGCAGGCCCTGCACATGACCGGGTGGCGGACCGCGGACGGTGGCCCGCTCGTCCGTCTGGTCTTCACGCTGCGGATGGACTTCCTCACCTCCATGCGCCGCTTCCCGGCCCTTGAGCGCGCCTGCGAGACGTCTGCGTTCTTCGTCAACAAACTGTCCGGCGAGCAGCTCCGGGAGGTGGTGCTGTCACCGGTCGACTCCTTCCACGGCGCCGTGCAGTTCGAGGAGCGGCTGGCGGAGCGTCTGCTGTCCGATGCCGGGAGAAGCCCCGGGGCCCTGCCCCTGCTGGAGTTCGCGCTGACCCTGCTGTGGGAGCGCCAGCTCCAGGGGGTGCTCACGCACGCCGCCTACGAGGAGATCGGCCGGGTCGCGGGCGCCCTCGCGACGCACGCGGAACGGGCCGTCAAGGAGCGGCTGGGCGATCTGACGGACGAGGTGCGGCGGCTGTTCGTCCAGCTCGTCCGTCCAGGGGACGCAGCCGTCGATGCCGATGCCGATGCCCCGCTGGATACGGGACGTACCGCACGCCGCCCCGAACTATCGCCCGCCTGCTGGGAAGCAGCCCAGCTGCTTGCCGTGCAGCGTCTCGTCCACCTCGACCACGCCTCGGACGGGGTGGAGACCGTCTCCCTGGCCCACGAGGCCCTGCTGGAGCACTGGCCCACGCTGCGCTCCTGGGTCGACATGGACCGGGACTTCCGTACCTGGCAGGAACACCTCCGGGCGCGGATCGCCCGCTGGGAGCCGGGCGGCCGCGAACGGGCGCTGCTGATGCGCGGTTCGGAGCTGAAGAAGGCGGAGCAGTGGCTCCGCGACCGGCAGGAGGATATCCCCGAGGACGAGCGCGACTACATCCGCGCGAGCGCGGAATGGCGCCGGAGACGGCGGTTCCGTGGTGCCCTCGCCGCGACGGCCGTGGTCCTGGCCATGGCGGGGCTCGCCGGGGCCAGCCTCTCCTCCGTACGGGACAACAGAGCCGCGGAGCTCGCGAGCGGGCTCGTACAGGAGGCACAGCGCCAGGCGAACTCCCGTCTCGAGCCCGCGGCCCTGCTGTCCGTCGCGGCCTGGCGGACGGCGTCGACCCAGCAGGCCCGTGACAACCTCTTCGACCGCTACCTGTCCGATGCGCGTTACGACGCCGTCCTGCCTGCGAACGGGGCGGTCGCGGAAACGGCGTTGGACGACTCGGGCCGACTGATCGCCGTCCGGACCGATGCCGGCCGCCTGACGGTCTGGCGCAGGTCGGCACAGCCGAACCAGACGACTCAGGTGGCGCAGATGGATGGCGTATCGGCCGTGGCCGTGAGCCCCGACGGCACCCGGCTGGCGCTCGGCGGCGACGGCAACCGGATCCGGATCTGGGACGTGGCCGGCCGCAAGGTCGTGCTGACGCTTCAGGGTGCGGCAAGCACGGCCAGCGCCGATCAGAAGGTGGACCAGCTGGCCTTCGACCGCACGGGGCGCCGCCTCGTCGCGCATCCTCCCGAAGAGGACACGGCACAGGTCTGGGACCTGGACCGGCCCACGGCCCCCGCCACCAGGCTGCAACCGCCCAGCGGGACCGAGGGGTCGGCGGGGAAACTGGCCTTCGACGCGAGCGGGGAGCACGTCGTGTCGGATCACGTGGGCGGCCGCCTGGAGTGGGACGCCCGCACGGGCCGCTTCCTGAAGGCGGACGATGCGGTGGGTGACCCGGGTGCCCCGGCAGTGTGGTTCGTCCAGGGGCCGCATCCCGTCGTGGCCCAGTGCCTCGACACCCGGTGGCACCTCACCGACCCGGTCGGTGGCGGCACCGACACGCGCGTCGCGCAATCCGTTCCCTGCGCCACAGGTGACGAAGTGGCCGGTGTGTCCGACCAATTGATCCTGGGGCGCCGGGCGAACACGGTGACGGTGTACGACGCGCACAGCGGGGCGCCGCTCACGAAATTCACGGAGGACGGGGCATCGGGCGGCCGGTACACCCGGTATTGCCTGACGAACGGAAGCCGCACCTTCGCCCTGGCCCGCGGCACGGAGGCGCTGACCGTGTCCGCCCCGGAGCCCGGCTCGCTGGAAACCGTCAGCTGGATCAACGGTTCGCAGCCGACCGGTAAGGAGGGCGATGCGGAGAGATCACAATTCTCGCCCTCGGGCCGCTATTTGGCGACCGTGGCGGTGGGCGGACCGGTCACGGTCTGGGATCCGTCGACGGGACGCCGGTTCTCCGCGGTCGGTGCAGGGATGGACGGGAACCTGGTGCACGCCGTCTTTGACCCGGCGGAGAAGACCCTCGCCGTGAGCGATATGACGGAGCCGACGGTGACGCTCTACAGCCTGCCCGGCCTCCGCGTAATCCGCCGGCTGCACATCGACCTCCCCGACGGAACCCCGCCCGAGGCGGCATCGATCGCCGGGCTCGGATTCGGCCCGCAGAATCGCCTGACCATCCTTGCGGGCGGCGCCGTCTCCCAATGGGACACGACGACGGGGCGGCGGATCGGGCAGCCTCTGCTTTTCGGCGGCGCCGCGACCGCGATGGCGGTGAACCCGGATTCCGGTGCGGTCGCCGTAACCACCCCCGACCGCCGCGGAATCGAGGTGTGGGACGTGCCGAAGCGGCGCCGCACTGACGTACTCGTCCCCGGCTTCACCGCTCAACTCCTCGACTGGTACAGGGCCGTGCAGTACAGCGCGGACGGCAAGCGTCTGATGCTGGTCGGCCAGAACGGGGAGACGGAGATCCGCGACACGGCAACCGGGCGCCGGCTCATCGCCATCCCCGCCGCCCCGTCCCGTTACACGGCATTCCTCGCCCATTCCGACCAGGTCGTGAGCATGCGCTCCGACGCCTTCGAGGTATGGGGCCCGGAGGGCCTGGTGGCCCGTACTCGTACCCCACCGAATGCCCAAGTACGGGCGGTAGTCCCGTCCCCCGACGGCGAGCACATGCTCCTGACCACCGGCAAGGACCTGGACGTGAGATTCCTCCTCGGCCGGGCAACCCCCGACGCCTGGGCCGCGAGCCTGTGCTCGCGGGTCACCCGCAACATTTCACGGAGCGACATGGGAACGGTGCACTACGGAATTCTGGAACGGTCACTGCTGGGGGTGACGGCATGCGCATCCCGCGGGTAGCGGCCCGGTTGGCTGTGGTCAGCGCCTGTTTGTTGCTGACGGTGTCGTGCGCGTCGTCGAAGGACGCGCCGAATCCGAAGCGCTCGGTTGCTTTGTGGAGCCCGTCGGCGGGGCAGCCGTCAAAGGGCTCGGCGCCGGACGCCCCGTTCGACGTGGATGCCGCGTTGCTGCAGATCAAACGGATGGGTTTCACCGCCGACTCCGAGCCGGCCGAGCTGAAAGCCCTCAAGGGCCCGCTCCGCGCCATTCACAGCCACTGCACGGGCACTACGGACGGCCATTGCGTCATCGTGATGTTCTTCCACGGCAACGACTACGCGGGCTATGACGCACGCGGCACCGGCGAATCCACGATTCTGTCCCAGGACGGGACGACGGTCACGCTCTCGTACCCCGTCTTCAAGACGACGGACCCGATGTGCTGCGCCTCGGGCGGTACCCGGGAGTTCCGGGCACGGTGGGGGAGCGGGAAGGTGGTCTTCACACCGCCGCTGCCGGGGAACCCGAATTTGGCGGGGGGTTGAGGGGGCAAGTCTGTCGGCGTTCACGGATTTCTCCCATGCCGCGGGCATCGGCTCCAGGCGATTCCTCATGGGGAGGCGGCGGATCACGTGACGGTGTCGCGTCCGGGCGGCCGCACCATGTGGGGATTCCGTCAGTGCGCGCTCCGTCTGGCGGCATTCGCCTGCCACTCGCGGCCGATGGAGCGCATCAGGGCCGGGTACACCCCGAGGTACCGGAAAGGCTTGATGGCTGCCATGTAGAGGGTTCCGAACATCCCGTTCGGCTTCACCAGGACGGCCATCTGGCCACGGTAGCCGCCGGACCCGTCCGGGACCCAGCCGATGTGCATCACCCCGTGCACGGTCTTGTTGCCCATCTCGGCGGCCCACTCGTCGTCCGTCTGATAGAGGGAGGTGAAGGGGGACGTTCCGAGGTCGGGCCCCTGGGGGCCCTCGCCAAGGTCCGCCGGCAACCGGTCGCGCAGGGAGGGCAGCCGAGTGCCGATGCCGGAACCGGACTTGTCCCAGCCGAGCAGTGCTCCGAGTTTCCAGCGGATGGCGAAGAGCACGCGGGAGACGGGACCTTCTCCGTTCACCCCGCCACTGATTCTCTCGGCGGTCTGGCGCACCAGCCACACGAGATCGTCGGGTCCGCCGGGGGTGGGCAGTGCCCACACGTCCTCAACTGTGAAGTCGCCGGCGATCTCGTGGATCCGCCAGGGGCGGTCGGTGTGGGCGGTTCGGGGAAGTCTCATGAGCAGGCCCCTGTCTATACGGTGGCGTATAGATCGAGCATAGGACCGTCTATACGCCCGCGTATACTCGGCAGGGACGTGAGGAGACACACACCATGGGCGCGACCCGCACGCCACGGGACAAGTGGATCGAGGAAGGCTTGCGAGCCCTCGTCGCAGGCGGCCCCGAAGCGGTCCGGATCGAGGCACTGGCGCAGGCGCTCGGCGTCAGCAAGGGTGGCTTCTACGGGTACTTCCGCAACCGGGACGCGCTGCTCACCGAAATGCTCGACGCCTGGGAATACGAGGTCACCGAGAGTGTGATCGAGCAGGTTGAGAGCAGCGGGGGAGATGCCAGGGCAAGACTGGAGCGGCTGTTCGCCATCGTTGCCGCCGCTGCCGACGGGCCGGTGCGCGGCACTGTCGCCGATATCGCGATCCGCGACTGGGCCCGCCGCGACGCGGCCGTCGCCGAGCGCCTGCGCCGCGTCGACAACCGCCGTGTGGACTACCTGCGTTCCCTGTTCTCCCCCTTCTGCCCCGACGAGGACGAGGTCGAGGTCCGCTGCCTGATCGCTGTCTCGGTGCGCATCGGCAATCACCTTTACGCCGCCGACAACGGCAAGCGCAGCCGCGCGGAAGTGATGGAGCTGATCAGGCAAAGGTTGCTGGAATAGCCGCTCATGGTGCACCGCCGCCCACCGGGACTGCCCGAGGGCCCCGGATCATCGTTCGCCACGAGCACCCTCACCCCGGCGCCCAGCCAACTCTGTTCGACCTGGACGGGGCTGGGTGTCACCAGGTCTTCCTCGCCGACACCTCTATGTGCAGGGCCGCGGCCCTGCCACCGCAAAATGCCGGCTCCAGCGTGTCCATCAACCCCTGTGTCACCGCATCATTGTTGGACGCATTCGCGAAGGCCACTACCGTCCGTCTGCCGCCCCGCATCGCAAACGACTGCGTCTGGAATCCCTGCACGATGCCGCCGTGTCCGTAGACCTTCCCGCACGACAGAGTGATCTCGCGCAGGCCCAGACCATACGCGACCTTCGCCGTATTCGTAGGCAGCGCGCTCGTCATCTCCCGCAGGGACTCATCCGAGACGAGGCCCCCCGAACTCCCCGCCAACAGAGCGGTCATGAACCGGTCCATGTCCGCGGCCGAAGAGATGACGGCACCCGCGCTCCAGACCCACGAGCCGTTCTGCTCAGTGGCGTCCAGCAGTGGCTTGGAACGGTCGTCATTCGTCAAATAGCCCGTGATGTGCGGGCCTTCGATGGTCTTGTCCGGGACCACGAACGACGTACGTCTCAGGCCCAGCGGCTTGATGATTTGCTCGCGCAGGACGTCCGCGTACGGGCGGCCGGTGAGGTGTTCGATGGCCATGCCCATCAGTACGAAATCCGTGTTGGAGTACGCGTACTGGGTCCCCGGCGGGTACTGCAGGTCGTGCTTCACCGACATTGCCACGAGCTCGGCCGGCTCGTAGACGGTGTTGCGGATGCGCTTCTCGAATCCGACCGTCGTCTCCTCGCCCGGATGCTCCAGCAGGTCGTCCGTGTGGTCGTAGATGCCTGCACGGTGCTGCATCACCTGCCGGGCGGTCATGTTCCAGGTCTCCGGCAGGGTTCCGGACGGGAGGTAGTCGCGCAGTGGCTTGTCCAGGTCGATGCGGCCTTGTTCAGCGAGGCGCATGACGAGGACCGCTGTGAACACCTTGGAGTTGCTGCCCACGCGGAAGCGCCACTTCGCGTTCATCGGCGTACCGTCGAGGTCGGCCTTGCCGACGGCCACGGTGTGTTCGATCTCCACCCTGTGGTGATCCCGGATCACGGCGAACGCGCCCGGCGCGCCCGCCGCGAGTGTGTGTTCCAGGGCGGTGCGGACTCCCGCTGCATCCGGCGGGGTCGCCGCGTCGGCCGTTCCCGTGGTCGTCGTCGACATCACCACGGTCACGGCCGCAACGGTCACCAGCGAACGCAAGAACCCGGTTGTCCTCATAGAGGAGATTCTCCCCCCAGGACGTCCAGGACGTTACGGCAGTTCGATGTCCGGCAGGAGTGCGATCTGCCGCTGCACCCCGTCGTCACCGCCCAGCGCAGGGAAATTCTCGAGCAGCTTCCCGCACAGCGCCGCGAGTTCCGCCTTCGGCTTCTTCGTCGTGAACGCGTAGTACTGGAAAGGCGGTCCGGCGTGGACGGAGGGCTGTCCCGCGACCAGCGGCGTCTGCACCAACAGGTCGCAGACCGGGTACAGCAGCCCCTGCATCGACGCGATGAAGCCCCGCTCGTAGCCGTACCGGACGCTGTCCGTGAATGCGTCCTGGTCCTTGGGGGCGAGCGCCTCCATGGGGGTGCGGTAGATGGCGTCGAGCAGCGCCAGGACGTAGCAGTAGACCGCGTTGGAGAATTCCATCAGGTCCTTGACCGGCTGGTCCGCCGTCACGGTCCTCAGGTCCGGGTCGTCGAGCACGGGCCAGATGACCTCGGCGTCGTCGATCGTGTACTTCTGCTTGCCGTTGTCGTCGAGGACGACACCGATGCCGTCGAGGCCCTTCGCGATGTCGGAGAACTTCATGTAATGGGACGCCTGCCATTTGCCGATCTCCTGTGGCGGGAGGTCGTCCGAGCGCACGATCGGGTCGGGCAGCAGGCCCTTGTCCTCCGGAGCTCCCTCGCCCTGGTCGACGATGACCTGCATCGCCTGGAGCGCGGTCGCCTCGTCGACGATGAGCTGCGGGTGGTCGGAACCGCCGTTCTGGTTCCAATAGGCCCGGTGGTACTGGAACTTCCACCGGTCCTTCTTGGCCGCGCCCCAGTCGATCACCGGGCGCAGGGTCTGGATGCCGCGCTCGATGCGCGCGTAGAACTCGCCGAGGGAGTGATACGGCTCGATCTCGCCCAGCGCCGCCTCCGGCGGGGCGGCCGGCTGTTCGATCTGCATGAACGTGTTCCTGACCTGGTCGGTCGAGAGCTTCCGCAACCGGAGGGTCAGTTCGGGCTCGCGCTTCAGCATCGGGCCCGGGTACGTGGGGATGACGTTCTCGTCGTACAGCCGGAAATCGGTGTCACCGACCGCGATCAGCAGATTGCGCACCAGCGAGAGGTGCAGCATCTCCTCGATCGAGATACCGATCAACGTGCGCTGCGCCGATGCACCGGCCGCCCACTGCGAATAGCCGCGCGTCTTGATCGTGTAGGTCGCGTACAAGTACAGCGGAACCGTGGACAGTTCCACCTGTGCCGCGGCCTTCAAGTGCGCGATCAGGTCCGGCAGGGTGGTGATCTCCTGGACCGGCGCCTTCGTGCTCATCGAGAACCCTCCAGTGCTTGTAATGAAGAAGAGTTGTGCAGACGTTCGTACGCCGCCGGGCTCAGCTCTCTGGTGACGACCGTGAAGTTCCGCCGGGTCAGGGCCAGATGGACCGTCCGCGGCTCGGGGGGCTCGGGGTTCTCGCCCCGGTGCACCGCCGCCAGGTACGTGTGGACGGGCGCGCAGACCCGCAGCAGCCGGAGCGGTGGTGCCGGGGCCGTGCCGTCCTCCGGGCCGGGCCCGTCCAGCACCTCGGTGAAGGCCCGCTCGCAGCGGATCAGATCGATCAGCAGGTCGATCCACGCCTCGCGGTCCGCGCCCGGCTCGGCACCCGGCTCCGCCCCCGGCTCGGCATCCGGCCGCGTACGGGCCAGATGCCCGGCGAAGCCGGCCCCGAGACCGGCCAGGAGAGGGGAGCGGGACGGGTGCGCGTCCAAGTACTCCAGCGCGAACCCGTCGAAGATCTCCCGGCCGAGCAGATGCACCGACCCCGGATGGAGGCTGCGCATGCACTCCAGCAGCCGCAGCCGGTAACCGCGTTGGTGGACGAGCAGCCGTTCGCGCGCGGACAGCCGGCTGGACGCGGTGATCGTGTGCCCCGGGTCCTCGCCCGTCGGGTGCAGGATCACCGACTGCATCCAGCGCTGTACGGATGCCAGCGACGAGCCGTCAGCCACCGGCGCCACCCGTCAGGACGGCCGCCGATTCCTTGGCCCTGTCCAGTTCGGCCAGCAACTCGGGGAAGGGCGGCAGCTTGTCGTCCCGTTCCAGCAGGGTGGACACCCCGCCGGTCAGCTCGGTCGCCAGCCGGTACAGCTCCCACACCGGCTCGGCCACGGGCGCGTCGTGGGTGTCCACGATGTGCGTGCCGTAGTGGGTGTGGCCCGCGAGGTGCATCTGGACCACGCGTTCGTGCGGCAGCTCGCGCAGATAGCGCACCGGATCGAAGTCGTGGTTGAAGGCCGAGACATGGACGTTGTTCACGTCGAGGAGCAGCCCGCAGTCCGCCTCCTCCGCCAGCCGTCCCAGGAACTCCCACTCGGAGAGCGTGGAGTCGCAGAACTCCACATAGCTGCTGGGGTTTTCCAGGACGAGCCGCCGCTCCAGCACGTCCTGGACGACGCGCACGCGCTCGACGACGTGACGCAGGGTCTCCTCGGTGAACGGCAGCGGCAGCAGGTCGTGGGTGTTCACGCCCAGCACGCCCGTCCAGCACACGTGGTCCGAGACCCAGGGCGCCCGCACCTCGTCGGCGAGCCGCTTCAGACGGCGCAGGTAGCCGAGGTCCAGGGGATCCGTGCTGCCGATGGACATCGACACCCCGTGCAGGACGACCGGATAGTGCTCGGCGATCTCGGCGAGGGCCTGTCGCCTGCCGCCGTGCGCGCCGAGGAAGTTCTCCGAGATGATCTCGAAGAAGCCGACGGGCGGCAGGCTCTGGCGGATGTACGAAAGGTGCGGCGTTCGCAACCCGACCCCGAAGCCGAGGTGCGGCATGCCCAGCCGTGCCTCCCGCGCCTCGCTCACTGCGGCTGCGACATGTAGTCGTAGTGCGGCATGCTGTCGTCCTTGATGCCCTCGCCCGGGGACGGGCCGAACGCCTTGCCCGCTGCGTACATCCGGGCCTCGAAGAGCCGACGCGCCTGCTTCCAGACGCTCTTGCCCTTCAGCGGGCCCGCCGAGAACACCCGGCTCTCGTTGATCGGGCTGGCACAGCTGCCGTTGTAGCGGCAGTCCTGCTCCCCTGGGTGGAACTGCTCGTAGTCCGTGCCCGCGTAGCCGCAGCCTCCCTGGCCCCGGCAGGAACCCTCGCCGTGACAGACGTGGTTGACGGTCGCGCAGGTGCCCATGCCCGCCATGGGGGCCGTGCCCGGGGCGTCGAGCCCTGCGCACGAGTTGAGTCCCATACAGACGTGCAGCTCCCGGGGCACCTCCTGGGGCAGCGGCGGGTCCGTCTCCGGCCCGCGGGCGGAAGAGGTGGAGCGGTCGGCCATGGTGGTCGGTCCTCTCGGCTCGATTCGGCTCGATGATCGAACGCCACACCCTGGCAGGGGAGATCGGGGGGACGGCAGAGAGAGATCCGGCCACGCGGGGTCCGGGGATCGGATCCGGCCACCCACGCCATTCCATGCCGGCTTCGACGCCGGCTTCGGCTACGGCAACTACGGCGTCATCAGGCCCCAGAACGGTGCCCAGGCGAAGAACAGCGCGCTCGTGAGACCCAGGAGCCCGAGTCGGGCATGGGTCCGGCCCGAGACCATAGCCCTGACTCGCCACCAGACCAAGGCTGTTGTCACGGCCGTCAGTGCCGTCCCGGCTGTGAGAAGTTGCAGGACGAGCCAGCACACCGGACGGTCGCCGAGCATCGGGCCAGTGGTCAGCGTCTTCATCACGAAGCGGAAGTAGCCCAGGAAGCCGAGCACGGTGGCCAGTCCTGCCGCGGCCAGCCATCGCGGTGCCCGGCCCGCCCCGGGAGCGCAGGGGCGTTTGCGCAGGCGGCGTACCAGTTCCGTCAGCAGGTATGCAGCGAATGAGACGACCATGAAGACGAATGCTGCGGTCTGCGCCGCGGATCCCTGGTACATGGGGAGAGGGGCCAGAGCATGGCTTCGCCTCTCCTGGTGAGGCAGGGCATCGTCGATCCGGTGTCCGTGTCCGGCGACCCAGGATGCCACGGTGTCGACGTAGCCGGGCGTCAGTTGCTCGCCCCGCTGGAAACCGTCGGAAGAAGTGTGCAGTTTGTGATCGGCGTGCGAGAAGAAACGGATGGTCACGTCGGTGTTGCCGCCGTCCCTCAGTGCCTTCTCGATGGCGACGGCGCTCTCCGCCGGGGGCGACTTGTGGTCGTCACCCCACAGGGCGAGGACCGGCTGGTGCACGCGCCGCAGTGCCGGCAGCGGATCGTAGTCCGCCTCGGGGAGCAGGCCGGCGTCCGTAAGGAATCGTGTGCCGGTGACGGACACCGTCCGCAGCAGCGATCCTGCGACACCTTCGTGGCGAAGCGTGTTCTCCAGGGACCATGCCGATTCCCGGGCCGGGGACACCCCGGACGTTCCGACCAGTACCACGTACGAGACCTGCGCCGAGTGCGAGGCCGCGAGCGGAACGACCCAGCCGCCCTCGCTGAACCCCCAGAGTCCGACCCTGCGGGGATCCACATCGGCGCGCCCGTTCAACAACCGGACACCCGCCAGGGCGTCGTCGGCGAGCTGTGCATAGGACCGCTGTGTCAGCGAGTATCCCGCGGTCCGTTTGTCGTAGCTGAGGACCACGAACCCGGACCGTGCCATGGCCTGCGCCTCGGCCCGGTACTTCGCCCGTGTCTCCGGACCCGAACCGTGCACCAGCACGATCCCGGGCCGCCGTTGTGGTGCCGTCCCGGCGGGTGCCGTGACCGTGCCGTGCAGTGTCACGTCCCCGCTGCGGAACTCCACTGACTCCACACTCTGCTCGATGTCCTGCCCCGCCCGGACGGGACCTGCCACGGGCGCCCCGCTTGCTGCCCCGCTTGCCGTTGCCAAGACTGCCAGCGCCGCGATCAGACACATGGCCCACCAGGTCCGCATACCGCCCCGCCCCCTGATCTTCACGACCCCTCCGTCCGAGAACCTCGGCCGGTTCCCCCTCGTCGACCTTGCGGCACATGGCCGCGGCCGCCAATCCGGCAGGCCCTCCAGCCGTGCGGGGGGACAGCACCACCCACCACTTGAGGACATCCCGATCGGCAGATCCACCGGCGCTCCGGGGCCGATTGCGGGTACACCTTTCCCTGACCGGATGTCATGTCCAGCCGTGTCACGGGGCGTGTTACGGGAGATGCCACGGGACATCCATGGGACATCCAACGGGACGAGAGAGGTGCTCAGCACGTGAGATCGCACACCACGGGGGAACCCGCCGACCGCAAGCAGGCGCCGGACCGGCCACGCGTCGGCGCGGCCGGTTCCGGCGGTTACCAACGGGCGCTGGGCGCCCGGCAGATGCAGATGATCGCCATCGGCGGCACCATCGGCACCGGCCTCTTCCTCGGCGCGGGCACCGCGATATCCAAGGCCGGGCCGAGTCTCATCGTCTGGTACGCCGTGGCCGGCGCCGTCCTCTTCCTCGTCATGCGGGCGCTCGGCGAACTGCTCACCCACCGCCCGGTGTCCGGCAGCTTCGCCGACCACGCGCGGGAATTCCTCGGGCCGTTCTGGGGGTACGCCACCGCCTGGACGTACTGGATCATGTGGGTCACCACGGGGATGGCCGAGATCACCGCGGCGGGGGAGTACGTCAAGTACTGGTACCCCGGCTTCGATCAGTGGAAGACCGCGCTGATCTCGCTGGTGGTGCTCGCCTGCGCCAACCTGATCTCCGTGAAGATCTTCGGCGAGCTGGAGTTCTGGTTCGCCCTCATCAAGGTCACCGCCATCATCGGCATGATCCTCATCGGAATCGGGGTCCTCCTCATCGGCTTCGGCGACGCCGGGCACACGGCCTCCGTCAGCCACCTCTGGGCCGACGGCGGCATCGCCCCGCGCGGCGTGCGCAACTCCCTGATGACGCTGCAGATCGTGCTCTTCGCCTACCTCGGCGTCGAGCTCGTCGGCGTCACCGCGGGCGAGACCAAGGACCCGGAGAAGAACATCCCGCGCGCCATCAACAGCCTCCCGCTGCGGTTCGGACTCTTCTACCTCGGCGCCCTGCTGGTCATCCTGTCCGTGGTGAGCTGGCAGGAATTCCAGCCGGGGACGAGCCCGTTCGTCGCCGCCTTCCAGAAGATCGGGATTCCGGCCGCGGCCGGAATCGTCAACTTCGTGCTGCTCACGGCGGCCCTGTCCTCCTGCAACGCGGGCGGCCTGTACGCCACGGCACGCATGCTGCGCACCGTGGGGCTCAACGGGGACGGGCCCAGGGCCCTGGCCGGGCTCAGCGGAAGAGGGGTGCCGGCCGTGGGCGTGGCCCTGTCGGCGGTGGTCATGGCGATCGGCGTGTGGGTCAACGCCGTCGACCCGGACCACGCCTTCGCCTACATCACCGCGGTGTCCACCGGCGGGGCCATCACGGTCTGGAGCGTCATCCTCGTGACGCACCTGCGCTACCGGCAGGCGGTACGGGCGGGCCTGGCGGCCCCGTCCTCGTACCGGATGCCGGGAGCTCCGTACACCAACTGGCTCGCCCTGGCGGCCTTCGCCTTCATCACCGTGCTCATCGCCTGGGACTCCGGCACGCGGGTGGCCCTCTACGTCATCGCCGTGTGGTTCGCGCTGCTGGGGGTGGGGTATCCGTTCGTGCGCCGCGGGGCGCGGGCGTAGCCGGATCCTGCTGCTGCGTGCTCTATGCGCGCAGCAGCAGGAAGACGCCCGCGAGCACTCCGCCGAGGACGATCGCGGCTGCTCCCCGCCAGAGGCGGTGCCGGCGCAGTACGGGCAGGAAGTGGTCGACGGCACAGCGGCCGGGGCCGGCGAGGGCCAGGCAGACGGCCGCCGTGGCCAGCAGGATCTCGTACTCGACGCCCTCGGGCGCGAAGAAGCCGTCGTCCTTGACGACCAGGGCGTTGATCATGATGCCGAAGAGCCCGGCGGCGGCCAGCGGGGTGAGCAGCCCCAGCGCGACCCCCAGGCCCCCCAGGGTCTCCGTGAGCCCCGCCACCACGGCCATGGCCTTGCCCGCCGGATAACCGATCTTGGTGAACTCGTGCCCGGTGAGGACGAGACCCGGGCCGTCGAACCAGCCGAACAGCTTCTGGGTTCCGTGAGCGGCCATGGTCAGCCCGGCCACGAGGCGCAGGAACAGAAGCCCCACGTCGCAGCCGAGCGGGTCCGTGCCGCCGGACGAGGGCGGGCCGGAGAGCGGGGCGCCGAGCGGGTTGGAGGAGAAGGCCATGACCGGGGATCCTTTTCTTGCCGTGAGATGCAGTGAGATGCACCGGGATGTGCTCTCCGTGTCATCGGCGCACTGAGGGGCGTCCCCGAGGGGCGCTGGGCCACGCGTGTACTTTTGCAGTGCCTCCGTACCGCTGACCGGCACGGTGCGCAACCCATCCCGCCCGACAACCGTGCTGCCGCCCCGGTACCGCGATACCGAGACAAGGACGCCTACCCCCATGCCTTACGTGCGCCACTGGTTGCGCAACTCCATCCTGCTGTTCGTGGCCGCGATCGTGCTCGGGCTGCTCGCCGCGCACACCGGCGCGATTCAGCCCCACGACCTGAGCCTGGACCGCACGATCCAGACGAACGCCAGGACCGGGTGGCTGAACCACGTGATGCTGGGAGTCAGCTACTGTGCGTCGCCGGTGGCCGGCGTGATCATCCTGGTGGTCTGGTCGGGGTGGCTGCTGGTGATCCGGCGCCGGCCCATGCGGGCGGTGGCGACCTTCCTCGTCGTCGCGATCGGGTGGAACAGCACGCAGGTCGCCAAGGCGATCGTCGCCCGGCAGCGGCCGCCGCGGCAGTTCTCGCTCGACCCGGAGATCGGCTCCAACAGCTTCCCCAGCGGCCACACGGCCTTCACGGTGGCGGCCGCCGTCGCCGCGTACTTCCTCTTCCGCGAGTCCCGGCACCGCCGCACGGTCGCCGTCATCGGCGTCCTCGCGGTGCTGCTCGTCGCCTTCTCCCGCATGTACATCGGCGCCCACTACCCGACCGACACCCTCGGCTCGGTGCTGGTGGCCGGTTCCGCGATCTTCTTCGTGACGGGCGTGTGGAACGTCTGGCTGCTGCCGCGGCTCGACCGGTTGCCGTTGCTCGGCAGCTTCGGGCTGGCGCGGGAGCTGGACGAGCTGGACGAGGAGCCGCGGGGTGGCCGCAGCCGTGGCCGCGGGGCGGTTCCCGCCCCCGCCCGGGCCTCCGGCGGGCGGCATCGCAGGCACGCGGGGCGCTGAGCCGGCCCCGGGCGAAGGGCCGCGACCCATCCGGGTCGCGGCCCTTCCTGTTTCTTGCAACACGTTCTACCGTGTGCGCCGGCGACGGGACCTTGGAGGGGCCGTGGATCTCCAGTACACCCCCGGACAGCAGGCGTTGCGGGCCGAACTGCGCGCGTACTTCGCGGCACTGGAGCCCGAGGGCTACCGCCGCACCATCCGCCGGCTCGGCGCGGACGGGCGCCTCGGGGTGGGCTGGCCCAAGGAGTACGGGGGCAGCGGGATGACCCCCATGGAACAGTTCATCTTCTTCGACGAGGCCGCACAGGCGGGCGTGCCCCTGCCGCTCATGGCCCTCAACACCGTGGGCCCCACGCTGATGCAGTTCGGCACGGACGCGCAGAAGGCGTACTTCCTGCCCCGGATCCTCTCCGGCGAGATCGACTTCGCCATCGGCTACAGCGAGCCCGGAGCCGGTACCGACCTCGCCGCGCTGAAGACGCGGGCCGTGCGCGACGGCGACCACTACGTCGTCAACGGACAGAAGATCTGGACCACCAACGGCGACACCGCCGACTGGGTCTGGCTCGCCGTGCGCACCGACCCGGACGCCCCGCCCCACAAGGGCATCTCCATGCTCCTGGTGCCCACCACCGACCCCGGCTACTCCTGCACCCTCATCCACACCCTGGCCTCCCACAACACCACGGCCAGCTACTACGACAACGTCCGCGTCCCCGTCGGCCACCTCGTCGGCAAGGAGAACGAGGGCTGGCGGCTGATCACCACCCAGCTCAACCACGAGCGCGTCACCCTCGCCGCCCACGGCAGCTCCGCCATCAGGATCCTGCGCGACGTACGGGACTGGGCCGCCGCCACCGAACTGGCCGACGGCCGCAGGGTGATCGACCTCGGCTGGGTCCGCAGCCGGCTGGCCCGTACACACGTCCGGCTGGAGGCGATGAAGCTGCTCAACTGGCGCATGGTGGACGCCCTGCAGCGCTCCGCGCTCACCCCGCAGGACGCCTCCGCCGTCAAGGTGTACGGCTCCGAGGCGCGCCGGGATGCGTGTGCCTGGCTGATGGAGGTCCTGGCCGCGGCCGGCCCGCTGAAGGAGGGCTCGGCCGGGGCCGTGCTCCACGGCGAGCTGGAACGTGCCTACCGCAGCGCCGTCATCTTCACCTTCGGCGGCGGCAACAATGAGATCCAGCGGGAGATCATCTCCTGGATCGGGCTGGGGATGCCGCGGGTGCGGCGCTGACGCACGTAACGCGGTCACGTCATACCGTCCCGTCACGCGGAGCGGCGGCGGACCTGGTCCTCCTGGGCGAGCCGGCGCAGCAGTTCGAGCAGCGGGCCGGAGAGGGCGAGGACGATGACCGCCTGTTCGGCCAGGGTCGGGGAGTTCTCGAAGGCGGCCGCGCGCTCCATGTCCAAGCGTGCGACGGAGTGCGCCAGTTCGGCGTAGTGGACGAGCCGCTCCGGCCGGTAGTCCGCGTCGAGCCGTCTGAGCTCCCGCAGGGCCGTCGTCAGCCCTTGTACGTGCGGTGAGGCGTCGGGGACCTGCCAGTCCATGGCCGCGATCAGGCCCGCCACGTCCGCTGCCGCGGCCGCCTCGGCCTCCGCCTCCTCGTCGGCGTCCCCGGCCGGGGCCTGCGCGACGGGCACCGGCAGGGCGTAGCTGATCGCCTTGAGCGTCCCGTCGGCGCTCTCGGACTGGTCGACCGCCGTCAGCACGTCGCGGGCGGCGGCGATCGACAGCCCGCCGAGCGTGGTCAGCGCCTTGATCAGCCGCAGCCGCTGCACGTGCTCGTCCCCGTACTCGGCCAGCGTGGCGGCCGTCGCCCTGCCCGCGGGCAGCAGGCCCTCCCGCCGGAAGTACTTGATGCTGGCGACCGGAACGCCGGTTCTGCGGCTGAGCTCCGAGATCTTCATGCAGCTTCCTCGCTGGTGGTGCGGCCGGGCGTCCATGGTCGCGATGGACACCCCAGATGGACACCCCACGTAGATACTGCCACTATCGAGTACTGGATACTTTAAGTATCCAGCTACTCCCTGCCATCGAGTCGGAGCATCCATGCCTTCCCCCCAGCCCCCTTCCGTACTCCGCAGTCCGCGGTTGTGGATCGGTTCGGGCCTCATCCTCGCGGTGGTCGCCGCGCTGTTCTCCCTGCTCTACGTGGGCGGCAACGTCAACCCCAAGGGCCACCTGCGTGACCTGCCCGTCGCGCTGGTCAACAGCGACAAGGGCGCCACCGTGCAGGGCAAGCCCCTCAACGCCGGCGAGCAGGTCGTCTCCGGGATCAAGAAGTCCGCCGAGGGCAACAACAGCTTCGACTGGCAGGTCCTCGACCGCGAGGAGACCGACAAGAAGCTGGGCCAGGGCAAGCTCTTCGGCGCGATCGTCGTGCCGGAGAACTTCACCGCCTCGCTCGCGGGCCTGAGCAGCCCGCAGCAGACGAAGCCCGTCCGCCCGACGATCACGGTGCTCACCAACCAGTCGGCCGGCAGCTTCGGCTCCTCCATGGCCAGCACGGCGACGCAGAAGGCCGCCCACGCCGCCTCCGCCAATCTCGGCCAGCAACTCCTCAAGCAGGCGAACGCCCAGGGCGCCAAGCTCACCCCGGCCTCCCAGCTGATGCTGGCCGACCCCGTGACCGTGCAGGTCGCCGACGGCCACCCGCTCGGTACCCACAGCGCCATGGGCCTGAGCGCCTTCTACTACGCGCTGGTCCTGGTCGTCTGCGGCATGCTCGGCGCCAACGCGATCGTCTCCCAGGTCGACACCTTCCTCGGCTACCTGCACACCGACTTCGGCCCCTTCCGCCAGCGCATGCCGCTGCGGCACACGAGCCGGGTGCGCACCCTGGCCGTCGACTCCGTGCTCATGCTCGTCCTCTCCCTGGTCATGGGCTCCCTGGTCGAGCTCGCCACGGTCGGCATCCTCGGCATGGACGCCTCCCACCTCGGCCTGCTGTGGGTCTACTCCGTGGCCACCGTCGCCGTCGTCGGCCTCGGTGCCCTGGCCCTGCTCCGGGCCTTCGGCGTCCCCGGCATGCTGCTCTCGACGATCGTCTTTGTCGCCATGGCCGTCCCGTCCTCGGGCTCGACCGTCCCGCTCCAGGCGCTGCCCGATTTCTTCCGCGTGCTCTCGGAGTTCGAGCCGCTGCGGCAGATCACCGGCGGCCTGCGCTCGATCCTCTACTACGGCGCCCAGGCCGACGCCGGCCTGACCCGCGCCTGGGCCTCCATGGGCATCGCCCTGGCCGCCGCCCTGCTCTTCGGCTTCGGCATGACCCGCCTCTACGACCTCAAGGGTCTGCACCGGGTCCCGCGCCCCGCCGACGAGTCCGCGGACGCGGAGCCGGAGCAGGCGCCCGCAGCAGTCTGAGAGTGACAACCACCGCCGGCGGTCGCCGGCGGGCATAACAGTGAGGACGCCGGGGCACCAATCCCCGGCGTCCTCACTGCAGTTGCGTGCTGCAGTCGTACTGTCGACAGGAAGCCGCACCATGACGATCTACCAGCACATTCCCCACCCGCACATCGCCTCGCGCCACGCCGTCGGCCCGGTGAAGGTCGCCGACCAGCACGCCACGGGCAACGCGGTCACCCGGTTCAACACCAAGGTCGCCATCCTCGTCACGCGGGCCGTGGGCAGCATGTGGTGCGCCTACGCGTTCGCGCTGTTCGACCTGATCAGCCTGCCCGACGCGATCCACGGCGGGGCGTCGGCGATCGTCTCCTGGGTGGCCCAGACCTTCCTGCAACTGGTGCTGCTGTCGGTCATCATGGTCGGCCAGAACGTCCAGGCCGACGCCTCCGACAAGCGGTCGGAGGCGACGTTCCACGACGCCAGTGCGACGCTGCACGAGGTGGCCCATGTGCAGAGTCATCTTGCCGCGCAGGACGTGCTGTTGACGCGGATCGCGGAGAAGATCGGGCTGGAGCCGGTGCCCGTCATCGACATGCCGGGCGAGGAGGCGGAGGGCTGAGCGATCTCTTCGGGTGCGGGTCCGTTGTGGCTTGTCGCGCAGTTCCCCGCGCCCCTTCGGGCGCGTCCTCTTACCGGCTCAGTCGGTAGGTCCCCTTGCGGCCGTTCGCCGCGCACGATGTCTTTTCCGCGTCCGTCATCTTGCGGCTCTTGACGACCACGGCGTTGCTCACGCCCTCCGTGCCGTTGGGCGCCGGGCCCGTGACGGTGTCGGGCACGTACCAGTAGTAGTGGCCCCACTTCGGGTTGTCGTAGTGCGTCTGCCAGGTGCCCGAGACGGTCTGCATCACCTGGGCGCGGGAGATCCAGCCGACCTCGCCCGGCTGCACCGTCATGTTCAGGGAGCTGGTCTCCGAGTGGGAACTCGACCACGTGTGGCTGTAGTTCGCGGTCACGCTGAGGTTGATGATGTCCGCGATCTTGCCGCCCGCGGTGACGGACACGCCCACGGAGTCGGTGGAGCCCACGGTGTCGGACCAGGTCATCGACTGGGTCGCGGGCGAGGTGCTGCAGTTGTAGAGCGAGTCGGAGACCTGGCGGAAGTCGCCCAGGTAGGCCTTGCCGAGCACCGGGTCGTTGAAGCTGCACTTGCCGAGGCCGGAGGCGCAGTCGGCTATGAGCTCCTTGCGTGTCGGGTTGCTGTCGGCCGCTGCGGGCAGGGCCATCGCCGTCACCATGCCGAGGGCCGTGGCGCCCAGGGCCAGTGCGCGGGTGCCGCCGCGCAGCGTTCTGTTGTTCACCATGTCTGTTCCTCTCGCTCCGTGCGTGGGGGGAGGGGCGGCAACGCAGGCTGATGCCGATCGGCTGGTGCCAATGGGCCTGAAATCGCCGCCTGTTGCGGAAGAGACTGGTGTAAAAGCTCGCTCAAATATACCAAGAGTAAGTAAAGTTGTGGTTGATCATTCAGTGAAATTGCTACCGGCGGCTCCGGGGGCGCATGAAGTGCCGCACGCGCCGTCGGCCTACAAGCTGCGCAGACCGGACGCCATACTGTGAAGGGGCCGGGGGCGGGATGGCGAATCGACGGGGGCGGCGGCAGGGGATGGCGGAGACCAGGCTGATCCAGGGCCGGTACCAGCTGCTCGAACTGATCGGCCGGGGCGGGATGGGCGAGGTCTGGCGTGCCCGCGACGAGTCGCTCGGGCGGCATGTGGCCGTCAAGTGCCTGAAGCCGATGGGCCCCCAGCACGAACAGTCCTATCTGCGCGTGCTGCGCGAGCGCTTCCGCCGCGAGGCCCGGGTCGCCGCCTCCCTGCAGCACCGCGGCATCACCGTCGTGCACGACTTCGGCGAGTGCGACGGCGTGCTGTACCTGGTCATGGAGCTCCTCGACGGCCGCAACCTCAGCCAGCTGCTGGAGGGCAACAAGCACCACCCCCTGCCCGTGCCCGACGTCGTCGACATCGCCGAACAGGTCGGCGCCGCCCTCGCGTACACCCACCGGCAGGGCATCGTCCACCGCGACCTCAAACCCGCCAACATCGTGCGGCTCGCCGACGGCACGGTGAAGATCTGCGACTTCGGCATCGCCCGCCTCGCCCACGACATCGGCTTCAGCACCCGCCTCACGGGCACCGGCATCGCCATGGGCACCCCCCACTACATGTCGCCGGAGCAGATCGGCGCCGGCAACGTGGACCACCGCAGCGACCTGTACTCGCTGGGCTGTGTGCTGTACGAGCTCGCCACCGGCGCCCCGCCCTTCGACATGGACGATGCCTGGGCCGTGCTCGTCGGCCACCGGGACACCCCGCCGCAGCCGCCGCGCGAACTGCGGCCCGAACTCCCCGAGCCCTTCGAGCGCGTCGTCCTCGACCTGCTCGCCAAGGACCCCGCCGACCGGCCCGAGGACGCCGCGGACTTCCTGCGCCGCGTCCTGTCCGGCCACCCCGACCGCCCGTACCGGGACGGCACCGCCGGACACCTGACGCTCCCCGGTGCGCCCCCCCGGGCCGGCCTGCGGGACCGCACCCGGCAGAACGAGCCGCCCCGGCTGCCCGGCTGGGCGCGGAACATGACCACCGGCTCCAAGGCCGCGGGCACCGGCGCCCTCCAGCCGCCGCCCCCCGACCCCGCCGACCAGCTCACCGGCGCATGGACCCGGGCGTGGACCACCCAGGGCGGCACCGCCGGCACCGAACGCCCGCCGCCCGCACGCCTCACCGAACTCGCCGGGCGGCACAGCGAGGGACTGCGCTTCGCCCGCCTCGGCCGCTGGTCCGAAGCCGGCGAGGTGCACCGCGGCGTCGTCGCCGAGCGCGAGCGCGCCCTCGGCCCCGACCACCCCGACACCCTGGCCAGCCGGTACGAACTCGCCTTCGCCCTCAGCCGGCTGGGCCGGGCCGACGAGGCCATGCGCGAGTTCGCCCGCACCGCGGCCGGCCGCGAACGGGTGCTCGGCCCCGACCACCCCGACACCCTGGCCGCACGCCAGGAGACCGCATACGTACTCGGCCAGCTCGGCCGCCACTTCGAGGCCCACCAGGTCTATGCCGCCGTGCTCACCGCCCGCGAGCGCACCATGGGCCCCGACGACCCGGACACCCTGCGCTGCCGCCACAACCTCGCCTTCAACCTCAGCCGCCTCGGGCGCCTGGAGGACTCGTACCGCATGGCGCACGAAGTGGCCGAGGCACGCGCCCGGGTACTCGGCCCCGACCACCCCGACACCCTCGTCACCCGCTACGAGGTGGGCTACGCGCTCGGCCAGCTGAACCGCTGGAGCGAGGCCCTGCGCACCTACCGCGAAGTGGCCGAGGCGCGCGCCCGGGTGCTCGGCCCGCTGGAGCCCGACACCCTTGCAGCGCGCTACGAGGCCGGCATCTGCCTCGGCCGGCTCGGCCGCAGCGCGGAGGCGCTGGAGCTCTACCGCGGCCTCGTCGAGGACCGCACCCGCGCCCAGGGCCCCGCGCACCCCGACACCCTGCGGGCCCGGCACGGCCTCGGCGTCAACCTCGGCCGCCTGGGCCGCTGGGAGGAGGCCCTGGCCGAGGCGCGGGACGTCTGCGCCATCCGCACCCGGGTGCTCGGCGCCGACCACCCCGACACGCTCGTCAGCCGGCGCGAGGTGGCCGTCGGGCTGGGGTGGCTCAGCCGGTGGACGGATGCGCTCGCCGTCTACCGGGAGGTGGCGCAGGCGCGGCAGCGGGTGCTGGGCGCCGACCATCCCGACGCCCTCGCCAGCCGCAATGACGAGGCGCACTGTCTGGAGCAACTCGGGCGGTCTGCCGAGGCGGTTGAGCTGTACCGGCAGGTTGCGGCCCTTCGGCAGACGCGGGCCACGCGGGGGAGCCGGCAAGTGTGACGGTTCGTTGTCGGGTGCGGGTCCGTTGTGGCTGGTCGCGCAGTTCCCCGCGCCCCTTACGGGGCACATGTATTCCCCTTGAGCCTCCCATGCGCCATCCTGCGCCCCATGCGGACCGCCCTGAGTGAGCAACTCGGTATCGAGCACGCCCTCTTCGGGTTCACCCCGTTTCCCGCCGTGGCCGCCGCCATCAGCCGGGCCGGCGGGCTCGGGGTGCTCGGGGCCGTGCGCTACAGCGACCCCGAGCGACTCGCCCGGGACCTCGACTGGATGCACGAGCACACCGACGGCAGGCCGTACGGGCTCGACGTCGTCATGCCCGCCCGGCAGGTCCGGGGCGTGACCGAGGCCGACATCGAGGGCATGATCCCCGATGGGCACCGCCGGTTCGTCGAGGAGACCCTGGCCCGCCACGGCGTCCCCCCGCTGCCCGCCGGCGAGCGCTCCGGATGGCGCATCACCGGCTGGCTGGAGGACGTCGCCCGCGCCCAGCTCGACATCGCCTTCGACCACCCCCTCGCCCTCCTCGCCAACGCCCTCGGCCCGCCGCCCCCCGACGTCATCGCCCGCGCCCACGACCACGGCATCCGGGTCGCCGCGCTCGCCGGCAGCGCCCGGCACGCGCTGCGCCACGCGGACGCCGGCGTCGACATCGTCGTCGCCCAGGGGTATGAAGCCGGCGGCCACACCGGGGAGATCGCCACCATGGTGCTCACCCCCGAGGTCGTCCGCGCCGTCGACCCGCTGCCCGTGCTCGCCGCCGGAGGCATCGGCAGCGGCGAACAGATCGCCGCCGGGCTCGCGCTCGGCGCCCAGGGCGTCTGGCTCGGCTCCGTGTGGCTCACCACTGAGGAGGCCGGACTGGGATCCGGCGCCCTGACCGGCAAACTCCTGGCGGCCGGTTCGGGCGACACGGTGCGCTCGCGGTGCCTCACCGGCAAGCCCGCACGGCAGTTGCGCACGGCGTGGACCGACGCCTGGGAGGACCCGGCAGGCCCCGGCACCCTGCCGATGCCGCTACAAGGGCTGCTGGTCGCCGAGGCCCTCACCCGCATCCAGCAGCACGAGACCGTGCCCCTGCTGGGCACGCCGGTCGGGCAGATCGTCGGCCGGATGAACTCCGTACGCGGAGTGCAGGCCGTGGTCGACGAGTTGACGGCCGGCTTCGAGCGCGCGGTACGCCGGCTCGACCGCATCGCCGGACACGCCTGAGGAGGACGACGCGCCATGACCGCAACTTCCAACGGCTTCTGGGCCCAGGCAACCGCCGACCCCGCCCGCACCGTCCTCATCGCACCGGACGGCAGGGGATGGAGCGCCGGCCGGCTGCACGCCGCAGCCAACCGGCTCGTCCACGGACTGCGTGCCGCCGGGCTCCGCGAGGGCGACGCCTTCGCCACCGTGCTGCCCAACGGCGCCGACTTCCTCACCGCCCATCTCGCCGCCACCCAGGCCGGGTTCTACCTCGTGCCCGTCAACCACCACCTGGTCGCACCCGAGATCGCCTGGATCCTCGCCGACTCCGGCGCGAAGGTCCTCCTCGCCCACGAGCGCTGGTCCACCGCGGCGGTGGCCGCCGCGGACGAGGCCGGCCTGCCCGCCTCCGCGTGCTACGCGGTCGGGGACATCGCCGGCTTCCGCCCGTACACCGCACTCCTCGACGGACAGCCGGACACCCCGCCCGGAGGGCGCACGCTCGGCTGGGTCATGAACTACACCTCCGGCACCACCGGCCGCCCGCGCGGCATCCGCCGCCCCCTGCCCGGCAGACCGCCCGAGGAGGCCCATCTGGGCGGATTCCTCGGCATCTTCGGCATCCGGCCCTTCGGCGGCAACGTCCACCTGGTGTGCTCACCGCTCTACCACACGGCCGTCCTGCAGTTCGCCGCCGCGTCCCTGCACATCGGACACCGGCTGGTCGTGATGGACAAGTGGGCACCCGAGGAGATGCTGCGCCTGATCGAGACCCACCGGTGCACCCACACCCACATGGTGCCCACCCAGTTCCAGCGGCTGCTGGCCCTGCCGCACGACGTCCGGGGCGCGTACGACGTCTCGTCGATGCGCCACGCGATCCACGGCGCGGCCCCCTGCCCCGAGCACGTCAAGCGGGCGATGATCGGCTGGTGGGGCGGCTGCGTCGAGGAGTACTACGCCGCCAGCGAGGGCGGCGGCGCCTTCGCCACGGCCGCGGACTGGCTGAAGAAGCCCGGCACGGTCGGCAGGGCCTGGCCCATCAGCGAGATCGCCGTCCTCGACGACGACGGCGCACCGCTGCCCCCGGGCGAACTCGGCACGGTCTACCTGAAGATGACCACCGGAGGCTTCGCCTACCACAAGGACCGGGACAAGACCGAGGAGAACCGCGTCGGCGACTTCTTCACCGTCGGCGACCTCGGCCATCTCGACGCGGACGGCTACCTCTTCCTGCGTGACCGCAAGGCCGACGTGATCATCTCGGGCGGCGTCAACATCTATCCCGCCGAGATCGAGTCCGTCCTGCTCACCCACCCCGCCGTCGCCGACGCCGCGGTCTTCGGCATCCCGCACGACGAGTGGGGCGAAGAGGTCAAGGCCGTCGTCGAACCGGCCGAGGATCACCGCCCGGACGAGCGGCTCGCCGCCGCGATCCTCGCGCACTGCACGGACCGCCTGGCCGGCTACAAGCGCCCCAAGTCCCTGGACTTCGTCGCGGAGATGCCCCGCGACCCCAACGGCAAGCTCTACAAGAGGCGCTTGCGCGACCCCTATTGGGAGGGCCGCGCAAACGCGATTTAAGGGGTGCGGCGCGTCAGCGTTCGCTCACCCGCACCACCTTGAGCTGCGGCGAAGCAAGAATGTCCTTCTCGCAGAACCGGCTCTTCACCATGCGCCCGGCCGAGAACAGCTCGGTCTGGTCACTGTAGTGGGGCGACGTGGGGTCGGACGACTGCGAGTAGGTCAGCAGCGTACGGGCCACCGGGCAGGCGCTGCCGTCCCAGCCGACCGCCTGGATGTAGCTGGAGCCGAAGTTCACGTCCCCGTAGCCGCCGTGGGCCGCGTTCCAGGGGGAACCGATGATGTTCCAGGCGCCCACCTCCTCGCCGCCGCCGGAGATCGGGATGTGCTTGCCGTTGCGCACGACGAACTGGTGCTCGCCCAGCGGCGCGTCGAGCGGGATGCCGGACGCCCGCAGCTCGGTGACGGTGTCGGCCAGCGCGCGGCCCACGGCCGGGTCGGCGGTGTTCAGGGTGTTGGGCGTGGCCACGGGGTCGGAGGCGGAGAACGGCACCTTCCACACGGTGGCCTTCGGGTCGGCCGTCAGCTTCCGCCAGAAGCGGTCGAAGAGCAGCGCGCCCTTGCTGCCGGTCTTCACCGTCCGGTCCCAGCCGGCCAGTACACCGCAGGCGGCCGAGACGTCGACGGCCTTGCCGTCGCTGCCGGTTGCGCTGCCGCCCGGCAGGGCGGAGCAGGCCTTCGCCGCGTCGGCGGCGGCCCGGTCGCCCGAGGGTGCGCGGTTCGCGAACTGCTGCTTCTGCAGGTCGTCCACGGTCAGCCCGCCGCGCTTCGCCATGGCGGACATGTCCTCGATCGCGCCACGGGTGCGCGCCGAGCGCTCGGTGCTGGTGTCGCCGAAGATCCGCGGGTAGCCGGTGAGCGGCCGGTCCGCGTTCGTCAGCCAGGGGCTGTCGTTGGAGTTCTCGGCGTACGGGGCGTCGACCAGCGTCGGCATCGCCGACGGGCCGAAGGTCCCGGGCTGTACGGAGTCCGGGTCCGTGCCGGGCACGCAGTCGCTGCGCGAGCCGTCCAGGACGGCGAGGCCCTCCTCCGGGTAGTACTGCTTGCCGAGGTCCGTGGAGCAGCGCCCGGCGAGTTCGTCGGTGATGCGCGGCAGCAGCTGCGACTGGGTGTAGAGGGTGTGCCCGGCGGAGTCCGCGGCGACGGTGTTGACCCACGGCAGGCCCTGCGTGCGGCGCAGCGCCGCCTGGACGTCCCGGACGCTGCGGGACTTGCTCAGTCCCAGCGAGGTGTCGTTGAAGCGCAGTTGGGCGGCGTTCGGGTCGGAGAGGGCGAAGGCCGTGCCGGCGTTCCACGGCAGGTGGAATTCTCCCCCGGCGAGCACGGGCCCGTAGCGGGTCCACCACTGGCTGCGGGTGACTGCTGAGACCTTGCCGTCCTTGCCGCGCACGGGCACGGTGACCTTGCGCTCGGTCATGCGCTCGGGCTTGCCGTCCACGAGGTAGGAGTGCAGGTCGCCCGGGGCGATCTTGAGCTGGAACAGGTTTACGGGCCAGCTGGCGGCGACCGTGTGACTCCAGGCGATGCGGTCGTTGTGGCCGACCTCGACCATCGGTGTGCCCAGCAGCGAGCTGCCCTCGACGTTCAGTTCACCGGGGATGGTCAGCTGCGACTGCCAGAGGCGGCGGCCGCCCGCCCACGGGTAGTGCGGGTTGCCGAGCAGCAGGCCGCGGCCGTTGGCGGCCGTGGAGCCCGAGAAGACGACCGCGTTGGACCCCATGTCGGAGTTCTTCCGGTCGAACAGCTTGCGGACGGTGGCCGCGGGTGCGGGCTTCGCGTCGGTCGGCCCGGCCTGGATGAAGTTCTCCACCCAGCCGCTCTGGCCGCTCAGCATGGTGATCGCGTAGCCGCGCATGGCCACGTCGACGGGGGTGACCGGCGTCAGCCAGTCCGCGCCGCGGCACGCGGGATCCTTGATGTCGCCGCGGTGTTGGCGCAGCCAGGCGTTGTATCCGGCGGCCCAGCCCCGCATCAGCTCCTTCGACTGCCGGGTGGGCCCGGCCGGAGCGGGCTGGTCGAGGAGCTTCTCCACGGTCTTCGCGTTCCGGATGCCGCGGAAGAACAGGTCGCTGGAGAAGTTGGTCCTGGCGTTGGAGAGCGAGCGGTCGGTCGTACCGTCGGGGCCGAAGTGGCGCGAGCGGTCGCCGTGCAGCGTGACGAACCCGTCGGCGAGGGTGCAGACCTGGTCGGTGGCCTGGGCCCAGCCCTGGCCGAAGCCGAGGCTCGCGTAGTCCTTGGCGACGATGTGCGGAATGCCGTACTCGGTGTAGCGGATGACGGCCGACATGCGGTCGCCCGACGGCCGGTCCGCCCGGTCCTGCGAGGCGGCCGACGCGGGCAGCGTGGTGGCGCCGGTCAGCAGGGCGAGAGCTCCGACCGCGAACGCTCTTAAGTGGTGACGACGTTGCAACATGACCTCCTAAGGGGTCACAAGACGACAACGGTCGTCTTGTATAACGCCAGTTACGGTCAAGTAGGTTCCCTGGGCTGACCGTTGGCGATGTCACCGGCCAGCCCCCTTGACGCGCGTCGACCGGTGTCCCAAGATCCGGTCCATGTCCGGAGTACGCGAGAGCACCGTGGACGGCATCATCCGGCGCACCGCCCGGCGCGTACCGGACAGAACCGCAGTGCGCTACGGCGAACGCGCCTGGACCTACCGCGAATTGGACGAGGCGGTGACCGCGGCCGCGGGCGTCCTCCTGGAGCACGGACTGCAGCCGGGCGACCGCGTCGCCGCCTACGGTCACAACTCCGACGCCTACCTGATCGGCTTCCTCGCCTGCTCCCGGGCCGGGCTGGTGCACGTGCCCGTCAACCACCAGCTCACGGGTGGTGAACTGCTGTACGTCCTGGAGCAGTCGGGCAGCACGTTCGTCCTCGCCGACCCGCAGCTCGAACCCCGGCTCCCGGACACGCCGCGGTCGCTGCCCCTGCGCGACGCGCCCGGCTCGCTGCTCGACCGGCTCGACGGCGCCACCGCCCGCCCGCTGTACGAGCTGAACGGGAACCGCCCCGAACTCGTCCAGCTCCTCTACACCTCGGGCACCACCGCCCTGCCCAAGGGCGCGATGATGACCCACCGTGCCTTCGTGCACGAGTACGTCAGCGTCATCACCGCCATGGACTTCAGGGAGACGGACCGTCCCGTCCACGCCCTGCCGCTCTACCACTCGGCCCAGATGCACGTCTTCCTGCTGCCCTACCTGGCGGTGGGCGCGGAGAACACCATCATCGACGGGCCGGATCCCGGAGAGGTGATGGCGCTGGTCGAGGAGGGGCGGGCCGACAGCTTCTTCGCCCCGCCGACCGTCTGGATCGCCCTCGCCCGGCACCCGGATTTCGCCACCCGGGATCTCTCCGCCCTGCGCAAGGCCTACTACGGGGCCTCCGTCATGCCCGTCCCGGTCCTGGAGAAACTGCGCGCCCGGCTGCCCGGCCTCGCCTTCTACAACTGCTTCGGGCAGAGCGAGATCGGCCCGCTCGCCACCGTCCTCGGCCCGGACGAGCACGAGGGACGGCTGGACTCCTGCGGACGGCCCGTGCTGTTCGTGGAGGCGAAGGTGGTGGACGAGACGGGCGAGGAGGTCCCCGACGGCACACCCGGCGAGGCCGTCTACCGCTCGCCGCAGCTGTGCGAGGGCTACTGGGACAAGCCGCAGGAGACCGAAGAGGCCTTCCGCGACGGCTGGTTCCGCTCCGGCGACCTCGTCGTCCGGGACGAGGAGGGCTACTTCACGGTCGTCGACCGCGTGAAGGACGTCATCAACTCCGGCGGCGTGCTCATCGCCTCGCGTCAGGTCGAGGACGTGCTGTACGGGCACCCCGACGTCGTCGAGGCGGCGGTGATCGGCCTGCCGGACGAGCGCTGGATCGAGGCGGTCACGGCCGTCGTCGTGACGCGCGGCGCGGTGAGCGAGGGCGAGCTCATCGCCTACGCGCAGGAGCGGATGGCCCGCTTCAAGGCGCCCAAGCGGGTCCTGTTCGTGGACGAACTGCCGCGGAACGCCAGCGGGAAGATCCTCAAGCGGGAGCTGAGGGAGCGCTTCGCAGATCGACGATCCTCCTGAGCTTGCCCACCGACCGCTCCAGCGTCTCCGGATCCACGATCTCCACGGTCACGGACACCCCGATGCCGTCCTTGACCAGACGCGCGATCTCCACGGCGGCCGCGGTGCGTTGCACGGACGTCGCGTCGGGACGGGCCTCGGCGCGGACGGTCATCCGGTCCATCCGGCCCTCGCGCGTGAGGCGCAGCTGGAAGTGGGGCGAGACGCCGGGCGTGCGCAGGACGATCTCCTCGATCTGGGACGGGAAGAGGTTCACGCCCCGCAGAATGATCAGGTCGTCGCTGCGGCCGGTGAGCCGCTCCATGCGGCGGAACTCCGGATACGCGGTGCCCGGCAGCAGCCGGGTGAGGTCGCGGGTGCGGTAACGGACGACGGGCATGGCCTCCTTGGTGAGCGAGGTGAACACCAGCTCGCCGTGGGCGCCTTCGGGCAGCGGCTCGCCCGTGACGGGGTCGACGATCTCCGGGTAGAAGTGGTCCTCCCAGATGTGCAGCCCGTCCTTGGTCCGCACACTCTCCTGGGCCACCCCGGGCCCCATCACCTCCGACAGCCCGTAGATGTCGACGGCGTCGAGGGCGAACCGCTCCTCGATCTCCCGCCGCATCTCCTCGGTCCACGGCTCGGCGCCGAAGATGCCGACCTCGAGCGACGTGGTGCGGGGGTCGACGCCCTGGCGCTCGAACTCGTCGAGAAGAGTGAGCATGTAGGAGGGCGTCACCATGATGATCCGGGGCCGGAGGTCCTGGATCAGCCGCACCTGGCGCGAGGTCATCCCGCCGGAGGCGGGAATGACGGTGCAGCCGAGCCGCTCGGCGCCGTAGTGGGCGCCGAGGCCCCCGGTGAACAGCCCGTATCCGTAGGCCACATGCACCCTGTCGCCGGGCCGCCCGCCCGCTGCGCGGATGGACCGCGCGACCACATCGGCCCAGGTGTCGAGGTCGCGCTCGGTGTACCCGACGACGGTGGGGGCACCGGTCGTGCCACTGGAGGCGTGGATGCGGCGGATGTCCTTCTCGGGCACGGCGAACATGCCGCAGGGGTACTGGGCGCGGAGATCGTCCTTGGTGGTGAAGGGGAAGCGGGGAAGATCGGCGGGGGAGCGGCAGTCCTCGGGGCGGACGCCGGCGGCGTCGAAGGCGTGGCGGTAGAAGGGGACGTGCTCGTAGGCGCGGCGGAGCGTGGCACGGAGGCGCTCCTGCTGGAGGGTGAGGAGATCCATGGTGCGCTCGCCTCCGGGGTGGGCCTACCGATCGTTCGGTCAAACCAAGCAGGCGGGGGCGGGGGGCGTCAAGGCTTTACGGCTGCCGGCACATCGTGGCTGGTCGCGCAGTTCCCCGCGCCCCTTACGGGGCGCGGCCCCGGGCACCTCACCCCCCGCCCACCACCCCCCGCGCCCACCGGTAATCCGCCTTCCCGCTCGGCGAGCGTCGAATGCAATCGGCGAAAACCACCAGCCGCGGCACCTTGTACCCCGCCAGCCGTGCCCGGCAATGCGCCTGTAGGGCCCCCCGCGTCGGAGGCGCGACCCCCGGTCGCGGCTGGACGACCGCCGCGACCCGTTCGCCCCACCGCTCGTCCGGCGCCCCCGCCACCACCGCGTCGTACACGCCCGGGTGCGCCTTCAGGACCTCCTCCACCTCCTCCGGGAACACCTTCTCGCCGCCCGTGTTGATGCACTGCGACCCGCGGCCGAGCACCGTGACGACGCCCTCCGCGTCGACCGTCGCCATGTCCCCGAGCAGCACCCATCGTTCACCCTGTTCGCGGAAGAACGTCCGGGCGGTCAGCTCGGGGTCGTTGTAGTAGCCCAGAGGAACGTGCCCGCGCTGGGCGAGCCGTCCGGGTTCGCCCACACCCACCGGGCGGTGAGTCTCCGGATCCACCACCGCCGTACGGTCGTTGACGCGGATCCGGAACCCCTTCCCCGCCCCCGCGCCCGCGTCCGGCGTGGCCGTGCCGTTGAAGCCCGACTCGGACGAGCCGAAGTTGTTGAGCAGCAGCACCCCGGGCAGCAGTGCCGCGAACTCCTCGCGCACCGTGCGCGACAGCACCGCCCCCGAGCTGCTCACGCTCAGCAGCGACGAGCAGTCGGTGCCCCGCAGCGGACCGGCGAGCGCGTCCACCAAGGGGCGCAGCATGGCGTCGCCCACCAGTGACAGGCTGGTGACGCGCTCCTGTGCCACCGTCCGCAGGATGTCCTCCGGCGCGAACTTGCGGTGGAGCACGGTCTTCTGGCCGAAGCCGAAGGAGATGAACGCGGTGAGCGTGGACGTGCCGTGCATCAACGGCGCGGTGGGGAAGAAGACCAGGCCCTCCCCGCCCGCGGCCACCCGCTCGGCCAGCTCCTCCGGGCGCTTGACCGGTTCGCCCGTCGGTGCGCCGCCGCCGAGGCCGGAGAAGAACAGGTCCTCCTGCCGCCAGACCACGCCCTTGGGCATGCCGGTGGTGCCGCCGGTGCAGATGATGAAGCGGTCGTCGCCGGAGCGCCGGGGGAAGTCCCGTTCCGGCGAGCCGGCCGCCTCGGCGTCGCGGAACGCGACCGGCGCGATGCGGGGTTCGCCCGCGCCCTCGGGCGGTGCTCCCACCCGCACCAGGTGTCGCAGCGTCGTCGTCCGCGGCGCCGCCTCCGCCACCCGCTCCGTGAACTCGGCGTCGAAGACCACCGCCACCAGGTCGGTGTCGCAGTACAGGCGGGCCAGCTCGTCCGCCACGTAGCGGTAGTTGACGTTGACCGGCACCGCCCGGATCTTCAGGCAGGCCAGCACGGTCTGGAGATACTCGATGCCGTTGTAGAGGTGGAGGCCCACGTGCTCGTGCGGCGAGATTCCGTTGTCGCGCAGGTGGTGGGCCAGCCGGTTGGCCGCCGCGTCGAGCTGTGCGTAGGTGAGCCGGTGTACGGCGCTTCCGGGCGGGCCGAGGTGGACGAGCGCCTCCCGGGCGGGCACCGTGTCGGCGACGGACTCGAAGAGATCGGCGAGGTTGTAGTCCACGGCGGCCATTAGAGCGCCGGGCCGGGGCGGCGGGAAGGGCCCGGCATCAAGAAAACTGACGGGTTGTCAGAAAACCCTTGAACCGCCCCGCACCCTCCTGCACCCTGTGCGGCATGGACGGCAACGGACACCTCACCGTGGAGCGCGTCGGCGCGACCCTCGTGCTCACCCTCGACCGGCCCGAGGCGAGGAACGCCCTCTCGCTGCCGATGCTGGCCGGCCTCCACGACGGCTGGCTCGCCGCCGACGCCGACGACGGCATCCGCTCGATCGTCCTCACCGGTGCGGGCGGCGCCTTCTGCTCCGGCATGGACCTCAAGGCCCTGGCCCGCTCGGGAACCCCCGAGGGCGGCGACGACCCCCTGCGGGCCCGCTTCCGGGCCGACCCCGACCTGCACTGGAAGGCCATGCTCCGTCACTACCGGCCGCGCAAGCCCGTCATCGCCGCCGTCGAGGGCCCCTGCGTGGCCGGCGGCACCGAGATCCTCCAGGGCACCGACATCCGCATCGCCGGACAGAGCGCCGTCTTCGGCCTGTTCGAGGTCCGGCGCGGCCTCTTCCCCATCGGCGGCTCCACCGTCCGCCTGCCCCGACAGATCCCGCACACCCACGCCCTGGAGATGCTGCTCACCGGGCGGCCGTACACCGCCACGGAGGCGGAGCGCATCGGGCTCATCGGGCATGTCGTCCCGGACGGCACCGCGCTGCAGAGGGCCTTGGAGATCGCCGAACTCGTCAATGCCAACGCCCCGTTGGCGGTCGAGGCCGTGAAGGCCTGCGTGTACGAGACCGCCGGGATGAGCGAACCGGATGCCCTGGCGGTCGAACTCGACCGCGGCATGCCCGTTTTCGGCACTGCCGATGCCAAGGAGGGTGCCCGTGCCTTTGCCGAGAAGCGGGTTGCCGTCTACCGGCGGGCCTAGGCCGTGTCCGGCGGATCTCCGCGCCCCGCCAGGGGCGCGGGGCTGTGTCGATGTGCGGCTCCGCCGCGTGGGCGCGACCAGGCGCCCCGTCAGGGGCGCGGGGAACTGCGCGACCAGCCCCGACCGGCCTGCAGTCGACGTACCACCCCAGGGGTCCGGGGCGAAGCCCCGGGAACCTCGGCTGCAGGCGCGCGCCCAGCCCCCGCAGCACACGCCCCGCGA
>NZ_JBSFWU010000040.1:0-59888 GCF_053594995.1 Streptomyces sp. NPDC002536 | reverse complement strand
ACTCGGGGCTGCGCCCCGGACCCCCGGGGTGGTGCGTCGGCTGCGGGCCGGTGGGGGCTTGTCGCGCAGTTCCCCGCGCCCCTGACGGGGCGCCGTGGTGCCGCGCGACGAAGATCCACCGGACGCACCTAAGCTTCCGCCATGAACGACAGCACACATGCCATACGGATCAGACCCGGCGGCCTCGCCGACGCACCGGTCGTCCTGGACATGCTCGACTCCGCAGTGGCCTGGATGAACGCGCGCGGCAACACCGAGCAGTGGGGCACCACCCCGTATTCGCAGAAGCCCGGCGGAGTGGCGCGGGTCGAGCGGTACATGACCGAGAACGTCCCGTACATCGCGGAGTCGGACGGCACGCCCGTCGGGGCCCTGGTGCTGGACTCCGGCCCCAGTCCGCAGATGCCGATCGCGCCAGCCGGGGAACCCGAGCGGTACGTCCGGCTGTTGGTCTCCGACCGGCGGCACGCCGGCCTGGGCATCGGGGCGGCACTGCTGGCGCACGCCGCCGAGGAGACCCGGCGGGCCGGCGTGGAGCTGCTGCGGGTGGACTGCTGGGCGGGCGGCGGGGGTGAACTGGTCGCGTTCTACGAGCGCAACGGGTTCACCCCCGCCGACCGGTTCCTGGTCGAGGCTTGGCCGGGGCAAGTGCTCACCCTGCGGGTGGCCTAGCAAGCGCCCCGTCAGGGGCGCGGGGAACTGCGCGACCGGCCACGACGCGCCCGCAGCCGAGGTTCCGGGGCTTCGGGTAGTGCGTCGACTGCAGGCAGTCGGTGGCTGATCGCGCAGTTCCCCGCGCCCCTGACGGGGCGCCATAGTGCTGTGCGCCCACGCGGCGGAGCCGCATATCGATACAGCCCCGCGCCCCTGACGGGGCGCACCCCTCAGCGGCGCTCGTCCACCACCGCCCGCAGCTTGCCGCTCGTCGCCGTGCGGACGAACTCCGCACCGTCCACCGCCTCGACCGCCAGGTCGAGCAGCTTCTCCTCCACCGCCGAGCGCAGTTCGGCATACCCGGCCAGGAGGGCGCCCCGCACCGCGGCCGGTTCCGCGCCGCCCGTCGTCTCCAGGCGAAGCGTCAAGCGCTCGCGGGTGCCGTCGTTGGACAGCACGATCTGCAGCTCGCCACGGTAGCGGCAGTCCTCCTCCGCGATCGCCAGGAAGCGGCGGTGGTTGAGGAAGTACGTCGCCACGCGCATCACGTCGCCGAGCCTGCCCAGCAGTTCGAAGCGCGGGGACCGGCTGCCGCAGGGGCAGGGGCCGGTCAGGGCGCGGCCGAGGTCGCCGATGACGTAGCGGTCCAGGTTCTGGCCGCGGCGGGCGCGGGTGGTGAAGACCAGGCGGCCCGTCTCGCCCGGCTCCACCGGGCGGTCCTCCTCGGGGTGGAGGATCTCCAGCGTGTGCAGGTCGGCGTGCAGGTGGTGGACGCTGCCGCTGCTCCCGGTGCACTGGTAGCCCAGCGGGCCCAGGTCGGTGCTGCCGTAGGTGATGGAGCGGATGCACTCGATGCCGAACGTCTCGGTCAGGGTGCGCCGTTGTTCCTCGGTGAAGTGCTCGCCACCGTAGAAGATCTTGCGGATGCCGCCGTACGAGCGCAGCAGGTCCGCCTGCTCGTGCAGCAGTTGCCACAGGTAGGAGGGCATGCCGAAGAGGGTGTCGACCTCGTACTCCACCAGCATCTCGGCGGTGGCCCGGTGGTCGGGGCCCGCGGCCATCGGCATCTGGACGCCGCCCAGGCGTTCCAGGATGGAGAAGAAGCTGATGAAGCCGCCGTACATGCCGCCGCAGTAGAAGAGGTTGGCGGTGCGGTCGTGCTTCGGGTCGTAGCCGGCGGCGAGCAGGCCGCGGGCGGCGGCGTGCATCTGGGTGTCGTAGTCGTCGTAGCTGAAGAGCGACAGGGCGGGGGTGCCCGTGCTGCCGCCGCTGCGGAAGTACAGCTCGGCGTCGCGCTCGTCGACCTGGCGGTTGAGCTCCTGCACGGCGGCCTTGTCGAGCAACGGGCCGGTGGGCGGCGGGAATTCCGCGGTGCGGGCCAGGTCGTCGAGGCAGGCGGTGGTGGTGAAGCGCGCGTCGGCCTGGACGGCGACGCGGCGGCTGTAGCGCTGGAGGGCGTAGACGCCGTCGTGCGGTTCGCCGGGGTAGCTGGCCAGCATGGCGCCGACCGGGGTGACACGGGTGACGCCCGCGGCCAGGGCGGTGCGCGAGAGCTCCGCGACGTCCGCGGTGCTGCCCGCGATGCCCGCGGTCTGCAGGTAGCGGCGCATCGGGCGCAGGGTGGCGATCAGCTGCTTGCGGGGCAGCGGCTTGACCCACACGCTGCGGTGCAGCGGGGAGGCGGTGAGCGCGGCCCGGGTGTCGGCCAGGACACGGCAGGAGCCGTCGGGGGCGGCGAAGACCCGGGTCAGGCCCAGGTGTTCCTCAAGACGCGCGATGAGCTCGGTGGTGGTGAGCTCGGCCTCCTCGGCGGGACCGGGCTCGTCCTGCCGTACCGCCGCGGGCATGCCGGCCAGGACGACGGCGAAGCGCTCGGCGAAGGCGAAGACCTCGTCGTGGTCCTCGGTGTCGAGGTAGACCACCTGCGGGCTGGAGCAGGCCTGCTGTTCGTGCAGGCAGACGTCCGAGGCGAGGGCGTCCAGCACGGCCTCGTCCTGTGCGGCGTCGCGCGTCAGGTAGGCGAAGGAGATCTTGTGGCCCCACTCCACCAGGCGGCAGCCGGGCGGCACATGGGCGGCCACGCCCTCGACGGCGGCCTCGCCGCCCCACACCGCGACGGCGTCGGCGGGCGCGCACATCAGGCCCAGCCAGTCCTGGCGGGAGGAGGGGAAGCGCAGCACGATCACGCGCTCGGCGACGGCCCCGGTCGGGTCCAGCGCGGCGAGTTCGGCCAGCAGGTGCTGGGCGAGGAGGGTGTCGGCGCTGCTCGTCTTGAGGACGTTGACGTTCCCGGCGAGCAGTCCCTCGACGACGCTGAGGGGTGCGACGGTGACGGCGTTGCCGGGGGCGATGTGGGCGACGAGGCCGACCGGGGCCCAGGCCTCGTAGACGGTCTCCTTGGCGTCGGGGCGGCCCAGCCGCTGCGGGGCGGTGCCGCCGAGTTCGCAGCGGAGCTTGCGGGTGAGCTCCTCCCGGCCGAGGAAGACGCCGAGTTCGGTGAGGACGGACACGTCCTCACCTTCGGGCAGGTGCGCGGCGAGGCGGGCGTGCACCGGGTGCGCGGGGTCGCGCAGGGCGGTGCCCAGGGCGTCGCAGGCGGCCAGGAGCGTCTCGGTCTCCAGCGGCGTGGCCAGCGCGGCCTCGACGGCGGCGGGCAGGCCGGCGAGGCGTCGGCCGGCCTCGGCGTCGTCGACGAACGCGCCCTGCCAGTAGTGGTGTGCGGGGTTCTCGACGGTCACGACATGCCCTTCATCAGTTCGGCGGCGGCCACCGCGCAGCTGCGGTTGCGGCTCACTCCGGCGCGGCCGTGGATGGTGAACCACGGCGTGTCCAGCGCACACCCGCACTCCTCGCCGGGGTGCAGGGAGGCGAGGTCTCCCATCAGGACGCTCTGCGCCGGTACGGAGGTGATGTACGGCGAGACGAGGTGCAGGTAGCCGACCTCGCCGTACGGCAGCGGTTCGAGGGTGCGGGTGGAGCGGATGAACACCCGTGACCACACGGGGGCGTGCAGCCGGTGGTGGTCGCACTCGATGTAGGGGATGCAGTGCTCGACGGAGCCGAAGGTGTCGCGGATCCGCTCGGAGGGGATGCCCAGTTGTTCGGTGACGCGGGCGTAGAGCTCGTCCTTGCCGACCTGCCGGTCGGCGTGGCCCTTCCAGCCGCCGCCGAGGATCACCAGGGAGCCCTCGGGCAGGGTCAGGGGCGGCATGCCCAGGGCGCGCATGCGCTCCAGGGTGAAGAACAGGAATGCCGGGAAGCCGAGGATGCGGACGGGCGCGTCGTCCTGGGCGTAGCGCTGCAGGGCGGCGATGCAGCCGAAGGGGTCGAACTCGTGGCCGTTGCCGGTGTGGCGCAGGGCGTGTTCGACGTGCCGGGCCGGTGCGAAGTCGCACAGGTAGTTGTCGGTGAAGGAGGTGCCGAGCTTCAGGTCGCGGGCGGGCTCGTAGCTGTAGAGCAGGTAGTTGACCTCCTGCTCGGGGGTGATCCAGCCGTTGTGCTCGAAGATGCGGGCGACCATGCGCTGCGCGGAGCGGATGGTCCACTGGTCGAAGAACATCTGCGACTTCTGGCCGGTGGTACCGGAGGAGGTCAGGTGCAGGTCGACCTCGTCGCGCGGGATGGAGAGCACTTCGTGGCGCTTGAAGAAGTTGGCGTGCACCAGGGGTGCGCGGAACGGTGCGTCACCGTCTTCCGTACCGGCTTCCGTGCGCTCGTACAACGCGCTGAAGAACGCGGACCGTTCGCGGTGCCAGGCGTTGGTCTCCGCCATGGCGGCGGCGAACAGCTCGTCCTCGGCGGGGCCGCAGGCGTAGGGGGCGGTCAGGTCGCACAGCTGCTGCACGTGGGGCAGCAGGCCGGGGTCGGGGACGCCGATCGGGGCGAGATGGGGGTTCACGGGGCAACCTCGAGTGTGGGCAGGTAGGTCGACGCCCAGGCCGACAGGTAGGAGTCCAGGTAGGGCTGGAGCGGTGCGTCGACGACCACGCCGCGGAAGTCGATCTGCTCGGCGGTGCGGGACATCACCACGTAGTCGTGGAATCCGTCGCCCTCCGGGCGCATGGCCGGGTAGAGGGCGCTGGGGATGAAGCCCTGGTGCAGGAACGCGGAGATCGCGCGGTGGTGGTCGAGCGGCACGAGTGCCTCGACGTAGCCGGCGCCGGCGCGGGTGAGGGTCTGCGTGAGCGGCTCCAGCCAGGCGGCCGCGGCGGCCGGTTCGGGGTGGGCGGCCACCAGGGCGCAGTACCGTCCGGTGCGGTTGAGGTAGGCGTAGACCTCGAAGCCGCCGTCGTCGGGCATCAGCAGCACGTTGGGCGTGTGCAGCGGGTAGAACCACTGGGCGCTGTCGGGGAAGCGCTCGCGGAAGCGGCGGCGCACGAAGGCGGGCGCCTCGATCATCTCCAGCCGCGCCGCCGCGGGCCGGGGCGGCGCGGGGACGGGGGCGGTGGCCTCGGTGTCCGCGTAGCTGACGCCCAGGCTGCGCTCGACGTTGCGCAGCAGCGGGGCCAGCGGGGCGGGCACTTCGGGAACGGGGATGCGCCGGTCCAGCACACCCTGCGAGTAACGCGCGTAGAGTGCCAGGCTCTCCCGGGAGTTCAGGTCCACGGCGTTGGGCAGGATGCCCATGGGCCGGAAGCCGTTGCGCGAGACGACGCGCTGCGGTCCCGCGATGACGGTGCGGACGGTCGCGTAGACCGAGTCCAGCCGGCCCTGGTCGAGCATCTGCGCGCACAGCGCCTCGGTGAGCGCCCCGGCGAGGCCGCCCGCCCGGTGGTCGGGGTGCACGGCGAGGCCTTCGAGGCGGCCGATGCGGCTGCCGGGCTCGCTGTGGATGGCGGCGGAGCCGACGAGGACGCCGGTCGCCGCGCAGCGGGCGACGAGCCAGAGGGTGTGCGGGTCCCCGATGAGCCGGGTCATCTCGGCCGGGTCGGTGCCCAGGGCCGTGGGGTAGTGGGGCCCGTAGACGGCGTAGTAGAGCTGGCGCAGGTCGGCGATGTCGGCGCAGCCTGCGCGGCTGATCGTGGCGGTCATCGCTCCGCTCCCCCGGTGCCGGCGAGCGCCGGGGCAGTGTCTTCCACGGACTCCTCGTCCTCCTCGGACGCGGCCGGGGCGTCGCCCAGCAGGGCCAGCATGCAGGCGACGGGCAGGATGCCGGCCGCCTGGACCAGGCACAGCGTCCGGGCCGACAGGGCGTCGCCCAGCAGCCCGAAGAGCAGGGAGGCGACGGGGAAGGTCGCGCCGAGCACGGCCTGCATGACGGCGAAGAAGCCCGGCTTGTCCGCGGCGGGCACGAGCCGCTGGAACAGGGCCACGAAGCGCACCCCGATGACGCCCACGCACCAGCCGGCCACCACCAGACCGCCCGCGAAGGCGAGTTGCGAGGCGACGAGACCGGGCAGGGCGAGTGCGGCGGCCATCAGGCCGAGGCAGGACGCGCCGACGACCGTGGGCCTGCCCGGCACCCGGGCACCGGTGAACGAGCCGATCAGCGTGCCCGCGCCGAGCGAGGCCTCCAGCAGGGCGACGGTGCTGCCGCCGTTGTGGAGCACGGACTTGGTGTAGAGCGGGATGACGACGAAGACCGCGGTGGTGAAGAGGTTGGCCGCGGTGAAGCAGACCAGGATCTTCCGCACGAACGGCAGGCCGGACAGGATGCTGCGCAACGTGCGCTGCTTCCCGGCCTCTTCGCCGGCCTCGCCGTCGGCCGCGAGCGGGCGGAAGCGGGCGCTGGTGACGAGCAGGGCGGCCGTCGCGTAGGCGACGGCGCAGCCGACGGCCAGCCCGGCGATGCCGGCCCGGTCGACGATGAGCGCACCGAGCAGTGCGCCGCCGAGGCTCGCGAGCGACTGGGTGGACAGCTCGAATCCGGTGGCGGCCTCGATGTCCTCGTCGTCGACGAGTTCGGGCACCGAGGTCGTCAGGCAGGGGTCGAAGAACGCCTGGCAGGTGGACAGGGCCAGGGTCGCCGCGTAGGCGGCCGCGAGCGGCAGGCCGGCCGTGCCGGCCCAGACGGCCAGGGCGGCCGCGGTCGTTCCGGCTCCGGCGGCTGCGGTGCGCAGCACCGAGCGGTGCGCGCAGCGGGCGATCGCCCGGGCGACGACGGGGGCCAGGGCCACGGCGGGCAGGGTGCTGACGGCCATGAACAGGCCGGAGGCGAGGCCGCGTCCGCCGGAGACGGCGTAGGCGACGAGCCACCAGGAGACGCCGACCTGGAACATGCGGACGGCGGCCTGGGTCAGGACCTGGCCCAGCCAGACGGCCCCGAAGGCGCGGTTGCGCAGCACGAGCGGCCGTCGGCGGCCCGTGCCCATGGTCTCGGCGGTCATGCGGTCGGCCTCTCGTCCACGACGCGGATCAGCTTGCCGGAGCGGGTGTTGACCACCAGGTCGCGGTGGTGGACCCACTCGACGGCCAGGGGGTGCACGAAGCCGGTGCGCACGCTGTCGGGGTACAGCGGCCGGGCGTCCTCCAGCCCGGTCACCACGGCCTTGGCGAGGACCTCGAGTTCGGCCCGGTCGTCGTCGCCGGGGGCGGTGGCCAGGCGCAGGACGAGTCCGTCGCGGCCGTCCCAGCGGCGCACGACCAGCTGCATGCCGGTGATGCGGCCGTCGGTGTCGGCCCGGCCGACGGCGTCCTGGGCGTCCTGCGAGTACAGGGAGACGGGGCCGACGCGCACGCCCTCCTCGGCGCGGCCGAGGATGCGGAAGTGGCCGGCCTCGGGGTCGGTCCACTCTGCGCGGTCGCCCGCGGGGTAGCGGATGATGGGCATGAGCCGGCGGAACAGGCTGGTGACGACGACGCGTCCGGGCCGTCCTGCCTCGGTGATCGGCTCCCCGGTGGTCTCGTCGAGGATCTCGACGACGGAGTGCGGGGTGAAGGCGCGGTGCACCCGGGCGTCGGGGCCGGGGACGGGGCAGCCGAGGAGTCCGGCGTCCACGCTGGCGTAACCGAGCGAGCGGGCCTCGGCGTTGGGGAAGGCAGCGGCCAGCAGGCGGCGCTGGTCGTCGAAGAGGGCCTCGCCGCCGAACAGGACCAGCTCCATGGAGGGCAACTGTGTGCCCGTGGAGACGAGATGGTCGGCGAGCCGGCACAGGGTGGTCGGGGTGCCCGCCACGACCTGGACGGCGAAGTCCTGCAGGGTGGTGACCGTCGACTCCAGCGGTGCGGCTCCGCCGATGGGCAGCCGGACGTTGGCGACCGGGGCGTGCGCGAGCGAGTCGAGGATGAAGAGGAAGCTGGCGTAGAGCTCGCCGGCGTAGAAGAGGTCGGCGACCCGGTGCCCGGGTCGCAGGCCCGCTTCGGTCATGCCGTGGCCGAAGGCCGTGACGAACTCCTGCCACTCCTCACGGGTGTAGCAGGAGAACTTGGGTGCGCCGCTGGTGCCACCGGTCTTGAAGACGACCGCTTCATTCAGCGGTTCGGTGAGCACGCGGTTGTTCTCAAGGGTGTTGGCCTGCCAGAACTCTCCCTGGTCGATGACGGGGAGGTCGGTCAGGCGCTCCGCGCCGGGCGGAAGTGACGCATAGAGAGCGGCGTAGTACGGGGAGTTGCGACGGGCGAACCGTATGAGGTCCGGGAGTTGCTGGACGGGCATGCCTTTGCCTAGGGGTGTGGAAAAGGGGCAGGGACCGCGGCGTGGCGATATGGGTGGTCGCCGCCTGCGGAGTGTGAGGTGGCCCCCGCGCCCTCACATTGAGCAGGCGTCAGAGCTGACGCCAGGTCATGATGATGAAGGATCGAAGGCGGAAAGTGCAAAGCGAGCGGTAAACGTATGGCAAATATGGCCGGAACCCTTAGTTCTTCCGGTCATGCTGACGGGTCGGTCAGATTCCGAGTCCGGCGTCGCGAGCCAGCAGCGCGGCCTGCACGCGGTTCTCGCACTCGAGCTTGGCGAGAATCCGGCTCACATACGTCTTCACCGTGGCCTCGCTCATGTGGAGGCGGCGGCCGGCGTCGGCGTTCGACAGACCCTCGCCGAGCAGGGCCAGCACCTCGCGCTCCCGCTCGCTGAGCACCTCCACTCGGCGCCGTGCCTCCTCGCCGCGGGACGCGGCCGGGCCGGCCGCCAGGGAGTCCGCCACGTGCCGGGTGGCCGCGGGGGACAGATACGCGTCGCCCGCAGCTGCGGCGCGCACCGCGCCGATCAGCTCGCCCGGCGCGGAGTCCTTCAGCAGGAAGCCCGCACCGCCCTGCCGCAGGGCCCGGAGCACGTTCTCCCGCTCGCCGAACGTGGTGAGCACCAGGGCGCGCACCCCGGGAACGGCGCGGCCCAGCTCGGCGAGCGCGGCCAGCCCGTCCATGACCGGCATCCGGATGTCGAGCAGGGCGACGTCGACCCGGTGCGAGCGGGCCAGCTCCACGGCCGCCCGCCCGTCGGCGGCCTCCGCCACGACCTCGATGTCGTCGGCCGAGGTGAGAATCATCCGGATGCCCGCCCGGATGAGAGGCTCGTCGTCGGCAATGAGGACGCGGATCACCTGGTCTCCCGCTAAGAGAATTTTCAACTAATTCTGGACGTCGAACTCGCGCTTCTCGATCAGTTTCCCGTCCTTGAAGCAAAAGCGGAAAACGGTGTCCTTGGTCCCCTTCGAGCCCTCCGAGGACAGCAGGGACAGACAGCTCGCGCCGGCCGGCTGCGCCGGGCCCTTGTCCTTGAGGTCGGCGGTGAAGACGGACTTCCCCGACGGCAGCCTGTCCCGCACCTGCTGCTCGGGCTCGCCCACCCTGACCGAGTCGTAGACACTGCGATCCAGCAGCGCCTTGTCGGTCTCCTCCATCGTCTTCCCCAGCGCCAGGAAGGCCAGCGCCGCCAGCCCCACCAGGATCAGCAGGGCGATTCCGCAGCCGATCACGCAGCCGTTGCTCTTCCGCGTACTCATGATGTCCTTGAACTCCTCGCGGGGATCCAGTCGGTCGATGACCGGACCACCCTCGCCGGGAGTCCCCCACGCGGGCTGCTGTCGAAGGTCGTCCTCCGCATCGACGAAGGTCGCCCGCGTCTCCCCCGAGCCGTAGGGCAGCAGCCCCGCGAGCCGGAACCCGCCCTCCACCGGCCCCGCGAAGATGATGCCGCCGACCAGCCGGGCCCGCTCCCGCAGCCCCGTCAGCCCCTGCCCGCCGCTGACCGCCTCCTCGGGCCGGACCGGACCGTCCGGCCCGGTGGGACCGTTGGCCACCTCGACGACCAGCGAATCCGGCTCGAAGCGCACGGCGACGGTGATGGGGGTGCCCGGGGCGTGCTTGTACGCATTGGTGAGCCCCTCCTGCACGATGCGGTAGCCCGCGTGGTCCACGGCCGGGGCCAGTGGCCGTGCCTCCCCCGAGCGCTCCAGCGTCACCCGCATCCCGGCCGCGACCGCCGAATCGACGAGCCCGCCGATGCCCGCCACCACCCGGGCCGGCGGCTCCGCCCCGGAATCCTCGCCGAGCGTGCCGTCCTTGAGGATGCCCACCACCTCGCGCAGCTCGTGCATCGCGGCCACCGAGGCCTGGCGCAGCACGGCCACCGCCTCGCGCTGACGGCCCGTCAGCTCGCGGTCCACCTCCAGCGCGCCCGTCTGCACGGCGATCAGGGCCAGTTGGTGGCCGAGGCTGTCGTGCATGTCCTGGGCGATGCGCTGCCGCTCGCGCATCCGCGCCTGCCCGGCGATCATCTGGCGCTCGCGCAGCAGCTGGGCATTGCGCTCCTGCAGGGTCTGCAGCAGGGTGCGCCGCTGCGTCCAGTAGCGGCTGGCCAGCCCCGGGACCACGGCGAACACCAGGAAGAAGAGCGTGCCCAGCACGAGCAGCAGGGGCGCCGACCGCTGCTGGCTCCACAACGAGAGCCCCACGTAGAGCACGAGGGAAGTGCCGAAGACGCCCAGCGCCTTCAGCACGCCGTCGATCCTGCGCCCGGCGGACCAGGCGGCCAGCGGCAGGATCAGCTCGGCCGCATCCGTCACCGCCGACAGCGCGGAGACGGCGACGAGCGTGGTCACGGGCAGCCCGCGCCGCACGAGGGAGAGCACCGCCACGCCCAGGGCGGCCCCCGCGGACCGCAGCAGGCCGTGCCCGCCCGCCAGCTCGCCCCAGCCCGCGAGCAGGGCAAGCAGGGCGGCCAGCAGGCACTCCCACAGGAGCCGCCTGCGGGGCCAGTCCGCCGGATCGGTCACCCGCCGCCACAGGCCACGGGCCCACGATGTCGCATCCACCCCCGCACCATAGGCAGCCGGGGTGGCCCGTGGCGTTCACCGAAAGTCGCGTCGTGGATAGACGGAAGTCGCAGATGCGCGGGGCAGCCCGTCCTCAGGACGGGCGCGGCGCACCGGCCGCCGGGGGCTGGTCCGCGCAGCAGTGGCGGCACTTGGCCGCGGCCGCGGGCAGGTCCTCGGACAGGCAGGCCGGGCAGGTCTTGAGCGGCCCCGGCTCCCCGAAGACGACCACGCCGCGCCGGGCCTGCACGTGCTTGTAGGGCACGACGATGAAGAAGTAGACGACGGCCATGAAGATGAGGAAGTAGATCAGGGCCGAGATGAACGACCCCAGGTCCAGATAGGTCGCCTTGTTCCCCCGGTGCCCGAGCTGCCAGCCCAGCCCCATCGAACGGCCGCCCTGCATGCTCGCGATGATCGGGTTGATCACGAAGTCGGTGAACGCCTTGATCAGCGTGCTGAAGGCCAGCGCGATGATCAGTCCCACCGCGACGGTGACGATGTCACCGCGCATCACGAAGTTCTTGAATCCCTTGAGCATGACCGTGCTCCTGGCGTCCGTGCGGATCTCTCGGGCCAGGAGGCACGCTACCGCCGCCGCCCACCGCCCGCACCCGGGGCGCGGCACGAGCGGGACGTGCGCGAACGGACGTCACGGCCGCCCACGATGCACCGGGTGCCCCGGCTCACATCGTCGGGTGGGCCTGGACGTGGGTGACCTCCTCGATGTCGTGGCCGGCCTTCTGCATGAGCTCGCGGGAGAGCGCGTTCAGGGCCCGCGCCGCGGCGACCTCCTCGCCGACCCGCAGCTGCTCCGGGTCGTCCGGGTGCCGCGTGGCGTGGCCGCGCGCCCGCATCTCGGTCCCGTCCGGGAGCCTGAGCATGCACGCCGCTCGCGTCTTCTTGTCGACCTCTTCGAACTCGAGATCGACATGCCATCCAACGATCGTCTGCATGGCGTCCACCTCCTGCGTGACATTTCCAGCGTGCACCCGGCACGGCGATTGCGACACCGGTGCCTCGCCGGCAGGGCCCGTAAGGGGCGCGGGGCTGTTCCTTCCCCAGCTACCTCCCCCAGCTACCGCTGGGGGTGCCCCCAGGAGGTACCCCCAGCGGCTCCGCCGCGTGGGCGCGACCAGCCACGACGCGCCCGCAGACGAGGTTCTCGGGGCTTCGCCCCGGACCCCTGGGGTAGTACGTCGGCTGCAGGCCAGCGGTAGCTGGTCGCGCAGTTCCCCGCGCCCCTTACGGGGCGCGCCGTCCGCCCCCACGTCACCCGTTCCAGTGATTGCGGCGGTGTCCCGGCGCGCCGACTCTGGAACACGGACGGGTGACGAAGGGGGATACGCCATGACATACGCCACGACAAAGGATCAGCCCGCGCCGGACACGACACCGGCCGACGCCGCCCCGCTGCCCGCCTGGTTCCCTCCGGTGTGCACCGACATCGAGCTCGCGCACGAGGTCACCGCGTACGCCGGCCGCCGGTGACGGGCGCCGCCGCGCTCGGTTCCGGGGAGTTCACCGCGGCGCTGCACGCGCATTCCGACCGGTACTGGCACAAGCACCCGTTCCACCTCCGGCTGCACCAAGGAACCCTGGGCCGCGGGGAGTTGCAGCGGTGGGCCGCCAACCGCTGGTACTACCAGAAGTGGCTCCCGCAGAAGGATGCGGCCGTCGTCGCCAACTGCCCGGTGCCGGACGTCCGTCGCCGCTGGGTCCAGCGGATCTCCTTCCAGGACGGGACGGCCGAGGGCCGCGGCGGGCTGGCCGGCTGGCTCGCCCTGGCCGAGGCGACCGGCCTGGACCGGGCCGAGGTGCTCGACGAGCGGCACGTCCTGCCGGGCGTGCGCTTCGCCACCGACGCCTACGTGCACTTCGCCCGCACCCGCCCGTGGACCGAGGCCGTCGCCGCCTCGCTCACCGAGCTGTTCTCGCCGGGGCTGATGCGGCAGCGGCTCACCGCGCTGCGCACCCACTACCCGTGGATCGCCCCCTCCGGGCACGGCTACCACGCCACACGCCCGCAGACCGCCGCCTCCGACGCGCAGCACGCCCTCGCGGTGGTCGTGGCGTCCTGCACGACCCGTGGGGAGCAGGACGCGGCACTGGCGGCCCTGGCCTTCAAGTGCGACGTGCTGTGGAGCATGCTCGACGCCGTCGACCACGCGGGCCGGACGGGGTGACGCGTGACGGGCGGGGGCGGGGTCCGCTGGCGGCTGTGCAGGGGAGTCAGGCTCGGCCATGACACCGTGCGGGACACGGGCGTTCTGCTGCACCCCGAGGGCGTCCTGCTGCTCAACGAGACCGGCGCGGCCGTGCTCGCGCTCTGCGACGGCACCGCCGACGTCGACGGCATCGCGGTGGCGCTGTCGCGCAGGTACGAGGCCGTGGCCGCCGAGGACGTCGAGCGCTTCGTCCTCCAGCTGGCCCGGCGGCGCCTGATCGAGCCCAACAGTCCTGGTCCTACAGGCGCGGGCCGATGAGCGCCGCGCCGCAGGACGGCAGGCCTCTCGGACTGCTGGCCGAGCTGACGTACCGCTGCCCGCTGCGCTGCGCCTACTGCTCCAACCCCGTGGCCCCGGACGCGTCCGCCGGTGAGCTCGCGCTCGCGGAGTGGTGCCGGGTGCTCGACGAGGCCCGGGCGCTGGGCGTGCTGCAGGTGCATCTGTCCGGCGGCGAGCCCCTGGTGCGCCGCGACCTCCCGGCGATCGTCGCGCACGCGCACCGCCTCGGTCTCTATACGAACCTCATCACCGGCGGCCACGCCCTGTCCGCCGCCCGGCTGGCCGCGCTGACGGCGGCGGGCCTGGACCACGTCCAGCTCAGCGTGCAGGACGCACGCGCGGCGGAGGCCGATGCGATTGCGGGCCGCCCGGTGCATGCGCGCAAGCTGGCGGCCGCGGCACTGGTCGTGCGGGCGGGGCTGCCGCTGACCGTCAACGCCGTGCTGCACCGCGCCAACATCGGCAGCGTCGAGGCGCTCGTCGCGTTGGCCGAGCGCCTGCAGGCCGACCGGCTGGAGCTGGCCAACGCCCAGTACTACGGCTGGGCCCTGCTCAACCGCCGTGCCCTGCTGCCCACCCGCGAGCAGGCCGACGCCGCCGAGGCCGCCGTGCGGGCGGCGCGCCGCCGCCTGGGCGACGGGCGCCCGGAGATCGTGTACGTGCCGGCCGACCTCCACGACGACCTGCCCAAGCCCTGTATGCAGGGCTGGGGTGCGCGTCAGTTCACCGTGTCCCCCGACGGGCAGGTGCTGCCCTGCCCGGCCGCGGCGCAGATTCCCGGCCTCGGGATCCTGACGGTCCGTCAAGCATCCTTGGACGAGATCTGGTTCCGCTCGCCCGCCTTCAACCGCTTCCGCGGGACGGGCTGGATGTCCGAGCCGTGCCGCAGCTGCCCGCGCCGGCAGCTCGACCACGGCGGCTGCCGCTGCCAGGCGTTCCAGCTGACGGGCGACGCCGCGGCGACCGACCCGGTGTGCCGCCTCTCGCCGCACCACGCTCTGGTGACCGGGATCGTCCGGGAGGCCAGAGGGCGGCCCGCCGGCCCCGTCCCCCGCCGGTCGCCCCCTGCGGGCTGAACTCCCGCCGCGCCACGCACCGTACGCCCCGCCCCGCAGGCTCCCGGAGGCCCGACCATGTCCCTGCTGCCGCCCACCGTGCTCGGCCCGCTGTCGGAGTGCAGCGCCTGTGTCAGGGTCCGCCACCAACTCGTCGGCGCCCGGGTGACCCTGCGCGTCAACGGCTCGCCAGCGGTCTCCGGGATGCCGGTCGGGGGCGGCGTCGCCGCCTGGCCCGACCAGACGTTCCCGCTGGGTCCCGGTGTCGCGCTGCGGCCCGGCGACCGGATCACCGCGACCCAGACCCGCGACGGCCGCACCAGCCCCGCGTCCGTGCAGCCCGTCGTCGTCCAGAAGCGGCCCGAGGCCGTCGGCCCGTTGCGCTTCGGCAGTCATGTGTACGTGTGCGGGCAGTGCCTGCGGGTCGACGGGGCGGTGCCCGGTGCCGCGGTGACCGTGCAGCAGGGCCCGCTCGTGCTGGGCAGTGCGCCCGCGCCGGACGGCACGGCCCGCATCGCGCTGCTCGGCCCGGTCGCCGCCGGCCGGGCCCTGGTCGCCCGGCAGTCGGCGTGCGGCACTCCGGGAACGCCCACGCCGAGCCCGCTGCCCGACGCCCCGCCGCGGCCGCTGCCGCCCCCGGTGCTGCCGGGGCCGCTGCTGGCCGGGCAGCCGGGGGTGACGGTGAGCGGGGTGTGCGAGGGCGCCCGGGTCACGTTGCTGCGCGACAACGCCCCGAGCGAGCAGGCCTGTTTCGACCTCGCCACTCTCACGTTCCGCGTGCCTGCACCGGCCGAGGGCGAACAGGTCTCCGTGCTCCAGGAGTTCCCCGCCTGTTCCACGGCGAGCTGCGCAGCACCGCCCGTGCGGGTCGCCCCGGCCTCCCGCCTGCCCGCCCCGGCGGTCACCGGACCGCTGTGCGCGGGCGCAACCTCCCTGCGCGTGACGGGGCTTGTCCCCGGCGCCCTCCTCACCGTCCTGGCCGACGGCACGCCGCTCGGCACCGCGCAGGCCTTCCGGCCCGCTGCCGACCTGGACGTACCGCCCCTGCCCCGCGGCAGCCGCATCACCGTGTGCCAGCAACTGGGCGGCCACACCGCAGAGTCCGCGCCCGTACCGGTCGGCGCGCCTCCCGCGGCACTGCCCGCGCCGGTGGTCGTGGCCCCGCTGACCGCCGGCGCGGCGCGCGTCCGGGTGCGCAACGTGCATCCGGGGGCGCTGGTGCTGGTCTTCTCCACCGCCCTCGACGCTCCGATCGGCTGCCGGTACGTGCACACGACGCAGGCCTCGGTCCCGGTGGCCCCGCTGCTCGCCGCCGGCGACCGCATCGTGGCGCTGCAGGTGTACTGCGGCCTGGCGAGCGCCCGTTCCCTCCCCGTCCCGGTCCGGCCGCTGGGGGACGTACGGCCGCCGCAGGTGCGCACCCCGCTCGGGGCGCACCTGCGGCCGGTCGTCGGCGGTCTCGTGCCCGGCGCGGACACGGACGTGTACGTCAACGGCCGCTGGCGGGGCACCGCGAGCGCCGGGGGCGGCACCGTCCCCGTCGAGCTGTCGGGCGCCGCCCTCGACCTGGGCGACACGGTGACCGCCCGGCAGCGGATCGCGTCCGTCGTCACCGACTTCGGGCCGCCGGTGCAGGTGGCGTACGGCCCGGTGTCGGTCACGACGCAGCACAACGACAACCGGCGCACCGGCGCCCAGTTGCTGGAGGTCGCGCTCTCCCCCGCGACCGTCGGCCCCGACCGTTTCGGCAAACTGTTCAGCCGTGCTGTCGACGGCCACCTCTACGCCCAGCCGCTGTACGTCTCCGACGTCGCCGTGCCGGGCCACGGGCGGCGCAACGTGGTCTACGCGGCCACGATGCACAACAGCGTGTACGCCTTCGACGCGGACGACCCGGGTGCCGCCGCACCCCTGTGGCACACTTCGCTCGGTCCTTCGGTCCCGCTGCCCGATCCGGAGATCGGCCCGGGCGGCTACCGGGACATCGCCGTCGAGGTCGGCATCGTCAGCACGCCGGTCATCGACCTCGACCGCAACGTGCTCTACGCCGTCGCCTTCACCAAGGACGGGCAGGGGTACCACCATTCGCTGCACGCCCTCGACATCGGCAGCGGCCGGGAGATGCTCGGCGGTCCGGTGCGGATCGCCGCCACGGTGCCGGGCAGCGGCGACGGGAGCACCGGGGGAAGGATCGCCTTCACCAGCCACCGGCAGCTGCAGCGTGCGGCGCTGACCCTGGCGAACGGCCGGCTCTATGCCGCGTTCGCGTCCTATGGGGACCGCAGCCCGTACCACGGCTGGGTGTTCGGCTTCGACGCTGGGACGCTCCAGCAGACCGGGGTGTACGTCACCACGCCGGACACCGGGCTCGGCGGCATCTGGCAGGCGGGCCAGGGCCCGGCCGTCGACGACGACGGCTTCCTGTACGCCGCGACGGGCAACGGCGGCTTCCGGCCGGACGGTTCGGACCTGGGCGACAGCATCGTGAAGCTCACCCCCGGGCTCACCCTGGCCGACTGGTTCTCACCGTTCAACAACGCCGCGCTCAACGCCGCCGACGCCGACCTGGGTTCGGCGGGCCCGCTGCTGATCCCGGGGACGCGCCTGCTGCTCAGCGGGGGCAAGGAGAGCAAGTTCTATCTGCTGGACACCCGGGCGATGGGACATTTCCACGCCGGATCGGACAGCCAGATCGTCCAGAGCTTCTCCGTCGTGCCACCCGACGCCCAGACCCATCACATCCACGGCGGCGCCGTCCACTGGAACTTCCCGGGCGGGCCGTGGGTCTACGTGTGGCCGGAGAACGCGTTCCTGCGGGCGTACCGGTTCGCCGGGGGCCGGCTGGAGACCGCCGCCGTCTCGACGAGCACCACCACCGGCCCGGCCGGCGTCCCGGGCGGCGCGCCCGGCATGCCCGGGGGCATCCTCTCGCTCTCGGCGCACGGCACCGACCCGGCCACGGGGCTGCTGTGGGCCTCGCACCCGTGGCGGGCGGACGCGAACAACGCCGTCGTCGAAGGCGTCCTGCGGGTCTACCGGGCCACCGACCTCACGCAGGAGCTGTGGAACAGCAAGATGCACCCGGCCCGCGACGACGTCGGCTCGTACGCGAAATTCGCCCCGCCCACGGTCGCGAACGGCAAGGTGTACCTGGGCAGTTTCTCCGGCGCCCTGCACGTGTACGGACTGCTGACCGCCTGAGCACCCTCCGTCGTCACAGGCGAAGCCCGCTCCCCCGTGGCACCGTGGAAGGGAAAGCTCTACCCATAGACCCCGGGGATGGTGTCATGGCACGCGACAGCGACGTCATCAAGGAACTCGAGACCGACCACCGCGCACTCGAGGGGCTCTTCGACCAGTTCCACCGGACCCGCCTCGAGGACACCGCGCGCGAGACCCTGCTGGACGACGTGACCGCACAGCTGATGTGGCACTCGGCAGCCGAGCAGCAGTACCTGTACCCGGCCGTGCGCGAATTCCTGCCGCAGGGACCGGAGACGGCCGAGCAGGAGATCACCGACCAGACGCACCTGACGGACATGGTCCGGGACCTGGAGTCCAGCCGGGTGTACGAGCCGGGCTTCGACGGCCGCGTCCGCGCGCTGGAGCGGGAGATCGCCCAGCACATCTCCCACGAGGAGCACGTCCTCTTCCCCAGGCTGCGGCAGTCGTGCCCGGTCGACACGCTCGACGAGCTCGGCACCGAGGTGCGCCGCGCGCGGGCGTCGGCGGCGCGGGCGGGCTGACGCGCCCGCAGCCGACGTTGTCGGGGCTTCGCCCCGGACCCCGGGGTAGTGCGTCAGCTGCAGGCCGGTGGGGGCTGGTCGCGCCCGCGCGGCGGAGCCGCACATCGAAACAGCCCCGCGCCCCTTACGGGGCCCTAGTTGCCGCAGACGGCGACCAGTTCGGCGGCCTCCTCCGTGATCGACCGGGCGAGCAGGTCCAGGTCGGGCACGGCGACGGCGTCGGCGAGCAGGCCGTAGCAGACGCGGTCCTCGTACGTGGTGATGCCCACGGCGAGGGACTGCCCGGGCGCGAGCGGGGCGAGCGGGTAGGCCTCGCGGACGGGGCTGCCCGCGAGCGTGAGGCCCTGGGCGCCGCGCAGCGGGACGCTGGAGACGAGCAGGTCGTAGAACAGGCGGCCCGAGCGGGCGATCATGCCGCCGCCGAAGCGGTGGCCGAGGGACGGGATGAAGTCGGCGAGCAGCGCGACGGCGCCCGGGCCGCTGGCGGGTCCCGCTTTCTTGTTGCGTGCCATGTCCTCGCGCACCGCGCGCAGGCGGGCGAGGGGCTCGGCCTCGTCGACGGGGAGACGGGCCAGGTAGCCGGAGAGCCGGTTGCCCGAGGCGCTCGGGTCGCCCGGGTCGCGCAGCGACACAGGGACGAGCGCGCGGGGGCGTACGCCTCCGCTGCCGTCGCCGCGCTTGTCGAGCCAGCGCCGCAGGCCGCCCGCGACCACGGCGAGCAGGACGTCGTTGACGGTGCCGCCGGTGGCCGCGCGCACGCGGTTCACGTCGCGCAGGTCGACGACGGCGCCGTCGGCACGGCGAGCGCCGCTGGCGCGGGAGGTGAGGGCCGGCGCGGCAGGCACGAAGCGGGCGGCGAGGGCCATGGCGGAGGCGATGGACAGGCCCCGTCCGGCGTCGGTGACGGCACCGCGCACCAGGCCGGACAGCGTGCTCAGGTCGGGCAGGCGCAGGCCGGAGCCCTGCCGGCGCTGCCGCGGCGCACCGGCCGGGGCGGGTGCCCCGGCGACGGCGGCGGGGTCCAGGAGCGACAGGACGTACGACGCCGCGCGCATGCCGTCCGCGTGGGCGTGGTGGAACGTGAACAGGACGGCGAAGGACGTGCCGTCCGCGCCGGGCAGCACATGCGCGGCCCACGGCGGCCGGCCCCGCTCCAGGGGCTGCTGCATCAGAATCCCGGCGGCCGTGTGGAAGTCCCGTACGGGCTCGGCGAGATGGACGTGGTCCAACGGGTCGAAGTCGGGGGCGACATGCCGGGCGGCGGCGCCGACGGGGAGCCACACGGGGCGGATGCGGGTGTCGAGCCCGGGTATGCGGGCGGCGCGGGCGGCGAGCAGCCCGGCGGCGCGCCGGGCGGCGTCCGGGCCGTCGGCGTCGAAGACGAAGAGCCCGCCCATGTGCAGGGGGTGGCCGGCGGACTCGATGTTCCAGAAGGCGAGGTCGAGCGGGGTGAGCGGTTCGGGGGTCACATCAGAGGTCACGGGGTCTCCGAGGTCACGGCGCTGCTGGGCCAAAGCGAGCAGAAGTCAATCGCTGTCGGTCGACTACGGTCAAGTACGACCAGGCCACGCTGTGTTAACGGCACGTTACGACCCGCCGGTTTCGGCCACCGCCCCGTAAGGGGCGCGGGGAACTGCGCGACCAGCCACCGACGGCCTGCAGCCGACGCACCACCTCGGTTCCGGGGCGAAGCCCCCTGGGGGCACCCCCAGCGGTAGCTGGGGGACTCGACTGCAGGTCGTGCCGGGTTGCTCGCGCAGTTCCCCGCGCCCCTTACGGGGCGAAGCCCTACCGCTCCCCCAGCACGTCGTTCCGGGCGGCCACACCGCGCGCGTCCGCGACAAGACCGGCGACGGCGTTGCGGTACATCTCACCGATGGCGCACAGCTGTTCCTCGCTCACCTTGCGCATGTCGGCTTCGAGGTCCAGTGACAGCAGACCGGTGAAACAGTCCTCCGTGAAGGACACGCGCAGGGTGACGCCCGTGCGCAGGTGCGCCTTGGCGTCCAGCGACTCGACGTCCGTCGCCGCCAGCAGTTCCTCGAAGCTGCGGAACTGCGACCAGGCGAAGGCGATGTCGGTAGGTTCCCGCGGGCCCGCCAGGCGCTGCACCTCCGGGTACGGGCAGTGCTGCACCGTCCGCAGCTCGTGCTCCTTGTCGAGCACGGCGCGGATCAGTCCGCTCCAGTCGGCGTCGGCCGTGCGCAGCCGGTAGAACAGCACGTCCAGACGGACGCCGATGACGTCGGTTCCTTCGCCCCCGCCCTCGGAGCGGCCGTCGGACTCGACCGCCAGCACGACCTCCTCGCGCCCGATGAGCGAGGCCAGCACCCGGGCGTGGACGGCAAGCAGCACCTGCCGGAGCCCGGTGCGGTGGTGCCGTGCGAGGGCGGCCAGCTCCGCGCACACCGCGGGGTCGAGGTCGGCGCTGAGGAATCCCGCCGTTGCGGTGCCCGTGTCGCAGGTCTGGCATCCGTCCGACAGGCCGCGGTCCGCGACGGGAAGGAACATCGGTTCCACGCCCGCAAGTTCGGACGACCAGAATTCCGTGACCGCCGGGTCGGACAGCGCCTCCTCTTCCCGTGCGATGCACTCGGCAAATCGGCGCGCGGGACGGGTTACGGGACGGCTGCGCGGGGAACCGCCCTGTCCGGCCCAGTAGTCGGCGAGGATTTCGGTGATCAGTGACGACTCGCTCCAGCTGTCCAGCAAGGCCTCGTGGAAGGCGGGGCAGAACAGGAATTCATGGTCGCCGAGGACGTGTACGGCGAACCGCATGAGCGGGGGGTCCGTCCAGTCGTAAGACGTGCCGAGCTCCTGCTCCCGCCATGCATCGAGGTAATCCTGCTGTTCGGCACGGGAGTACAGGCGCAGGTCCGTCACGGCCGCCCGGACCCCGGCCGAGCGGTGCACCAGCTGGAGCGGCCGGGAATAGCCGGCGAAGTGAAAGGAGGTGCGCAGGATGTCGTGACGGGCCACAGCGTGTTCAACTGCCGTATGGAGAGCACCGTGGTCGTACGCGGTGTTCATGTGCAGCATGAACAGGTCACCGGCCGCGTCCGCGCTGCGGAGGAACAGGTCCGTCTGGAGGGCGCCGACCGGGTAGGCGTCCTCGGCCGTGCGGGGCAGCAGCGCCCGGTCCTCGGCGCGGATCAGACTGAAGGGCTGCACTGTTCCTCCCCGGCCGGAAATGCCTCTGGACTGGAGAGAATAGAGGCCGCCGCGCCCCGTGGAAATGTCCGTACCTGACGACTGGTCACTTCCCTGGCAGGTTTGGTGCGGAACCGGTCGGTCCGGCATGAGAATCCGTCAACAAGGTTACGATCGCGGCCTCTTGGAAGACCTCCCGAAAGGTTTCCCCATGGTGGACATTTCGCGCCGGACACTCGTCCGGATGACCGGGGCGGCCGCGGTCGCCGGAGCGGTGCCGCTCGCCGCATCCGCCGCCCCGGCAGCCGCCCGGACCCCGGTGGAAAAGGGTTCGTTCGCCCGTCCCGCGTCCGGATTCCGGCCGCGGATACGGTGGTGGATGCCGGGTGCACTCATGGACGACGCCGAAATCGACCGCGAAGTCGCGGCGATCGCGCAGGCAGGGCTCGGCGGTGCGGAGGTCGCCGTGCTCGCCCCGCGCGGAGTCGACCAGTCCGCGTACGGCTGGGGGACGCCGGCGTGGAACCGCAAGCTGCAGACGGTCCTCGACGCGGCCCGCCGCCACGGCATCACCGTCGACCTCACCATCGGCCCCGTCTGGCCCGCCGGCGTGCCCTCGCTCACCACGGACAGCGCGGCCGCCTCGCAGGAACTCCTGTACGGCAAGGCGGTCGTCGAGGGCGGCGCGGTCTTCGACGGTGCCGTGCCGCCCCTCATCGAGGTCGACCTGTCCGGCCCGCTGCACCGCCCCCGCACCCCCGGCAGGGCCTCCCTCGCCGCCGTCACCGCCGCCCGGATCGCGCCGGGCTCCGCCGCCTCGGACCGGACCGTCCTCCTGGACCCCGGCTCGCTGACCGACCTCACCGCGCACGTCCACGACGGCCGCATCACCTGGACCGCACCCCGGGACGGCACCTGGCTGCTGTTCTCCCTCTGGCACCGCGGCACCGGCCAGGTCGTCGGCCTGACCGACGGCACCGTCCACGTCGTGGACCACTACAGCGCCGAGGGCACCCGGGCCGTCACCGGCTACTGGGAACAGCACCTGCTCACCCCGCCGGTGCGCCGCCTGCTCGCGCAGACGGGCAGCGACCTCTTCGAGGACTCCCTGGAGATCTCCTTCGCCCTGCCCTGGACCCCGGGCATGGCCGCGCACTTCCGCGCCTCGCGCGGCTACGACCTCGCCCCGTTCCTGCCGGTGCTCTTCATCCCGGGGCTGCACACCTTCCAGGGCGCCCTGACCTCCGTGACACCCGACAGCCCCGCCGACTTCGACCTGCCCGGCGGGCTCGGGGCACGCGTGCGCAACGACTACTACCAGGCCCTGACCGAGCTCTACGAGCGCCACCACCTCGACGGCATCCGCACCTGGGCGCACGCCCAGGGCCTGCGCTACCGGGCCCAGGTCTCCTACGGGGCCGTGCTGGACATGTCCTCGGCCGCGGCGCACGTGGACCAGCCCGAGACCGAACAGCTCTTCTTCGCCGACGAGATCGACGCCTACCGCGCCATGGCCGGCGGCGCCCACCTCGCGGGCAGCCCCGCGCTCTCCAGCGAGATCGGCGCGCGCACCGAGGTGATCCTGCAGGACGCCTACGGGGTGACCTGGCAGCGCATGCTGGAGATCATCCACCAGAACTACGCGGGCGGCGTGGCCCAGGCCGTCGTCCACGGCTTCGCCTACGCCGACGCCCCCGGGGCCGCCTGGCCCGGCTGGGCCCCCTTCGCCGCGCCCAAGCCGGACGTCCCCGGCTTCGCCGAGGCGTGGGGACCACGGCAGCCGGTCTGGCACCATATGCCCGACATCACCGGGTACTTGGCGCGCCAGCAGTCGGTCCTGCGCGCCGGGCGGGCCCAGGTCGACGTCGCCGTGTACCGGCACGCCTACTGGGACACCGGCGGGCAGAAGCACTGGCCCGACACCGGTCTCCAACGGGCCGGTTTCGGCTACGAGTTCGTGGGGCCGGGCCCCCTCACCCTCCCGTCGGCCACGGTCGGGGGCGGCCGCCTCGCACCGCAGGGCCCCGGCTACCGCGCCCTCGTCCTGGACGGCCAGAAGGCGTTGGACGCCCCGGCCGCCGAGCGCATCCTGTCCTGCGCCCGGGCCGGACTCGCCGTGGTCGTCGTCGGCGACCCGCCGGAGCACGCCCCCTACGCGCACGACGCGGACCAGGCGGACGCGGCGGTGCGCGCGACCGTCCAGCGGCTGCTCGCCCACGCGCGCGTGCGGCACGTCGCCACGGAGGCGGATGTCCCGGGCGCACTGCGGCAGTTGGGCGTGCGGCCCTCGGCCGAGCCGTCCACCGGGGCCGACCTGCTCCATGTGCACCGACGGGACGGCGACCGGCAGCTGCACTGGTTCTTCAACCCCGGTTCCGCGCAGGCCGAGACCCGCGTGTCCCTGGAGGGGCGCGGGCACCCGTACGTCCTCGACGCCTGGACCGGACAGGTGCACCCACTGACCTGCCACACCCGCGAGTCCGGCCGCACCGAGGTGACCGTCCGGCTGGCACCGCGGCAGACGGCCCTGGTCGCCCTGTGCCGGGACACCCCGCCCGGGCCCGTCACCGGCACGACCCTGGACGCCGCGGGCACCCCGGCCGTGCCGGGCGGGGCCCGCCGGCAGGAACTCGCCTCCTGGCGGCTGACGGTGGACGACTGGCGCCCGGGCGCCACCGCGACACAGACCGAGCACGTCCGGCACGAGCTGCACCTCGACGCGCTCAAGCCGTGGCCGGAGATCGCGGAGTTGCAGGACGTCTCCGGGATCGGCACGTACAGCACGGAGTTCACCGTCGCGGACGTCCCGAGCACCGCCCTGCTCGACCTCGGCAACATCCACGGCACGTTCCGGGTCACCCTCAACGGCGAGCAACTGCCGCCCGTCGACCAGACCCGGCCCGTGGTCGCCCTCGACGGCCGGCTCAGGGCGGGCCGCAACACCCTCGCGGTGGAGGTGGCCACGACGCTGCGCAACCGCCTGCGCGTTACCAGTCCGTCGCAGTCGGGTACGGTGCGGCAGCCGTATGGGATGCATGGGCCGGTGACCCTGATGCTGTGGTGAACCGGTCAACTTGACCCGGCCGTTCACGGCCGGGTTTGGAGGTAGTGCCCAACTGGCTGCTGGGTGGGCTCCTCCGTCCAGACACCCCTTTATGGGGTGGCAGGGACGCGTGACTCACGCCCCGCATTCCACACAGCCTCGCCCTTGCGGGCGAGGTTGCGGGAAGCGTTCCGGTCCGCGTGGGCAACGACCCCGCAGCTCCGGCAGATGAAGAGGGCCTGGCCTGCCCGGTTCTTCTTGTCGGTATAGCCGCACTCGCAGCACTGCCGCGAGGTGTACGCGGGATCGACGAAGACCACAGGCACGCCGACCCGCCTGGACTTGTAGACGATGAAGCCTGTGAGCTGGGCGAAGGCCCAGGAATGGAGCGCGACCCGTTGGGGCTTGCGGAGCCGTACCCTCTGCCGGATCCCCCTGAGTTCTTCCAGGGAGATCCCGGACGAGGTGCGTTCAGCCTCGGTCACGATCGTCTTGGCAATGATGTGGTTGATGTTCGCGGCATGGCGCTGCTCGCGCCGGTTACGCTTCCTCAGCAGCCGCCTGGCGGACTTGGTGGCCTTCTTCTGGAGCTTGTGCCGCAGATTGAGCTGCCGGTTGCGGTGCCGGTTCAGGCCCCGCCCGGCCGCCTTGTAACCGGTGGACGTGGTGGCGATGTTGACGATGCCCAGGTCCACACCGATGAAGCCGTCCGGCTCGTACTGCCCGGCCTCGGGCACATCGCAGGTGGCGATCAGATAGAACGCGCCGTCGCGTGCGATCAGGTCGGACTCGCCCTTGCGGTACGCCTGGAGCGTCTTGAACGCATCGGCGGAACACGCGAAGCGGATGTTCTTCATGCGTCCGGCGGTGGTCCAGATCGACACGGTCTGTGTGTCGTACTGCCAGCTCAGGCACCGGTCGTCGTACGGCTGCGCGGCCTCGGCCCGGAAAGCGATCGGCTTCGCCTCCGCCTTCCGGCGCCGCTTCGATCCCGGCCTGCCCAGATTCCCTGCCCTGATGTTGGCCTTGAGCGTCGTGTAGGCGTCACGGACTTTCTTGATAACGTGCTGGGCGGCCTGCGCCCCCAGCCCTCGCGACCGAAGTTCGGCATAGGTGTGCTTGCGCAGCTCGTACTCACGCGGAACACCGCGCTCGAAAGCCACTGAAGACACCCAGTTCGCACACTCGTTGACAGCGCGCAGAGTCGCCGACAGCGCGGCGGCCTGCCCGGCCTCCGGCAGCAGCTTCACCTGCACAACGATCCTCACCCGTCCAGCCTATCGAGAGGCACTGACAACAGGGTGAGATCCGTGAACACGCCCACGTCAGAGCACCGTTGAGAAGCGATTCCTCCCGGGCGTGAACACCCGGGGTTCCTCGCTAGATTCAGCTGAAGCGGCACCACGTCGCCCCGTAAGGGGCGTGGGGAACTGCGCGACCAGCGCCCACCGGCCCGCAGCCGACGCACCACCCGGGGGGGGCGGGGCGAAGCCCCGAGAACCTCGACTGCGGGTGCATCGTGGCTGGTCGCGCAGTTCCCCGCGCCCCTGACGGGGCGCCATGGCTTCACGGCAGGAGTCCGCCCCCTCCGCCCCGCCGGGGTGACCGCAGCGCGGCGGCGAGGAGGACGAACCACACGCCCACGAGCACCAGATGGGCCCGCTGCGGCACCCCGTGCCAGCCCGGTCTGCCGAAGAGGGGCCCGACCGTCGCCAGTGCGGTGCCCAGGGCGGCGGCGAGCACCCACGGCCCGCAGCGGCGGACCAGCGGCATCGGGGGGCGGGTAGTGTGCGCCGCGACGACGAGCAGGGCCATCGAGGCGAAGAGCGCGGCATGCACCAGGGCACTGGTGGTGGTGTGCCAGGGGTTGACGGCCTCGCAGCCGCGCTCCACCGAGGGCGCGCAGCGCATCGGCACGACGACGTCCGCGACGGACGAGACGCCGAAGGCCACGAGCGACCACCACCCGGCGGCCGCCCACCGGCCGGGCCCGGGGCCGCGGGCCAGCAGCGCGCCGCCGATCACGAGGGCCGCGGCGGCCAGTTCGATGCTGCCGAACAGCACGCGGAAGCGCTGGTCGGCCGCGTAGAGCTCGCTGACGTAGGAGTGCCGGGGGTCCAGCCCGGTGGGGAGGACGAACTCCAGCAGCCAGTCGTTGTAGACCACCGCCGCCACGGTCAGCAGCAGCGCGGCCCACGCCTCGCGTGCGCCGTCCCCGTGCCGTCGGGCGGCGGCCTCCGGCCCGGCGGCTGCGGGGGCCGGGCGGGCGGTGGCGGTGGAGGCCTGCCGGGAGGCGGGGGACGGTGTGCTCATCGGCCCGCGGCTCAGTGGGACCGGCCTGCGGAGGAGCGGTCCGCGGGTGACGGCGCGTGCGGGTGCGGCGGGCCCGGGGGCAGGCCGCCCTTGGGCGCTGTCGCCCGGCTGTCGTTGTCGCCGCTGCTGCCCACCGGGCGCTCGAACCACTCGCCGTTCGCGGGGTCGTGGATCACGATCGCATCCAGGACCGACTCGGCGGGCGTGACGACGACGACCTTCGCCGGGTCGTAGGAGCCCCATGTGCCGCCCCGGGCCCGGGGCGTGCCCTGGACGGCGACGGGCGGGCCCAGCGGGTTGCCGCAGGCGCAGCGCACCCGGGGTGTTCCCCGGTCGTCGACCAGGACGGCGGTGCCGGTCTGCAGGACGGACTGGAAGCTGGTGACGGAGCCGTCCTTGTAGCCGTGGTCGGTCACCCGGGTGTCGGCGCGCAGGTGGACGGGGGTGAGGCCATGCAGGTAGGCGGGGATGGCGTCCGGGTCGATGCCGGCCGCGCCGGCGAAGGCGCGGCCCTTGCCCTGGTTCTCGGTGAAGTAGCCGATCTGCTGCTCGACGTCGCAGCCGGCCGCGTTGCGGGTGCCCGCGTAGAGGCCGGGCGTGGCCCCCGGCAGGCTGCGGGAGGCGCCGGCCGCCGCGGCGGCACCGGCGTCGTCCATCACGGAGGCGTACCGGCCGGTGCTGCGGGCCGTCGAACGGGTGAAGGGGTCCTGACCGTCGGCCGAGGCGGCCTGCAGGAAGACCTCTCCCGAGCCGCCGCCCTGGCGGAGGAAGCAGACGGCGAGGGCGGCGGCCACCAGCAGCACGCCCGTGACGATGGCGGTCCTGGACCGCCACCACGGTGTGCGGCCGGGGAGGCGGGGTGCTGACGGCGGTTCGGACGACACGGCCGTGTCTCATCTCCTGTACTGGAGCCGGTTCATTCTGCTTTGTACCGCATTCATGATTGATGCCGCATTTTGCGCGGCCCGCAAGCGGGGCGCCCCGTAAGGGGCGCGGGGAACTGCGCGATCGGCCACGACGCGCCCGCAGTCGACGTCCCGGGGCTGCACCCCGGACCCCTGGAGTGCTACGTCGGCTGCAGGCCGTCGGTGGCTGGTCGCGCAGTTCCCCGCGCCCCTTACGGGGCGCCGTGGCCGGGGATGGAATCCCCCGACAGCCCTCGCCCACGGGTGCCCGCCCCGTACCGGGCATAGGTTGGCCGCACCCGCATCGGGAGAGGACGGAGACACCATGAGCCCGGGACCGTTGCGTGCCTGGGGCGAGGCGCTCGCGGCCGTGGCCGCCGGGACGGTCGCGATGGCGGCCGTCGCCGCGGCGGGCCTGTGGGCCGCGGGCGCCGACGGGCTGCCCGGTGGCGCCTTTCCCGCGGTGGTCGCCGCCACGATGGTCTCGGCCGTCGGCGGCTCGGTGGAACTGACCGGCGGCGCGGGCTTCTTCGGGCACACCGCCGCGGAGCTCACGGCCGTGCCGCTGTCGGTGACGCTGGCCTGGGCCCTGGCGACGGGCGCGGTCTTCCTGCGCCCGCTGCGGCACCGGGCGGTGGCGGGCGGGGCGGAGCTGCTGGGCCGGGTCGCCCGGACGGCCGTGCTGTGGCTGCTGGTCCTGCTGCTGCTCGCGCGGGCCGCCCGGCACACCTTCACGCTGCGGATCGGCGGAGGCATCGTCAACGACATCGGCGAGGCGCTGGGCGTGACCCCGGCCGTGGGTTTCCGGGCCGCCCTCGCCCCCACTCTCGGCTTCGGCCTGCTGTGGCTGCTGGTCCTGCTCGCCGTGGCCCTCGCGGCGTCCCGACGGGCTCCGCTGCCCCCGCGGCTGCTGCCGTTCCAGGACGCGATCCGGCCCGCCGCCTTCGCGCTGCTCACCGTGCTGCTGGCCTACGTCGCGCTGGGCCTCGTCGTCGGCGTGGTCACCCTCTTCACGCACGGCCACCGCACCCAGACCTGCGCGGTGCTGCTGCTCGGCCTGCCGAACCTGGCCTGGATGGCGTTCGGCGTCGGGCTCGGCGGCTCCTGGACGGGGCATGTGCCCGCCGGCATCGGCATGCCGATGCCGGCCGCCCTCGCGGCGGTCCTGCGCGAGCCGCACGGCCGCGAGGCCACGGTGAACGCCACCACACTGGCCGAGCACGACGGCCGGGCCTGGCTGCTGGTCGCCCTCGCCGTGCTCGCCCTGCTCGCGGCCGGATTCCTGGCGGCGGTGCGCGCGCCCGCACGGACGCGGCCCTGGCAGCACGCGGTGCACCTGGCGGCGGCCCTCGCCGTGACGCTGCTGGTGGTGGGCCTGCTGACGAAGGTCTCGGCCCGCTACGGGCTGTCCCTGCTGGGCCTCGGCGACCTGGGCGACTTCGGCAGCGGCGAAGTGCGGCTGCACGCACGCCTGCTGCACCTGGTGGGGCTGGGCGTGCTGTGGGGGCTCGTGGCGGGAGTGCTCGGGGGGCTGTTCGCGGTACGGGTTCGCAGACGGGGGAAAGTTGAGGAGGAGGCAGAGGAGGAGGTGGAGGGGGAGGGCGCCGGTCCCTGACACCGGACGGAGCGATTCCGGTGCCGCGTACGCGAAGGGATTCCGACGTGACCCCGCAGGACCACCGGCAGTTGCCCGTCTTCGTCTACGGCACGCTGCGCCCCGGCCAGCGCAACCACGACCTCTTCCTGCGGGGCCGCACGACCGCCGTCCGGCCCGCACGGCTGCGCGGTGCGGTGCTGTACGAGGGGCCGGGCTATCCGTACGCGGTGGCCGATCCCGCGGGCGAGGTGTTCGGCGAGCTGGTCACGCTCGCGCCGGCCGGTTACGGCCATGTGCTCGCCGCGCTCGACGCGTTGGAGGATCACGTTCCGGGTGATCCCGCCGCCAGCCTCTACGACCGGGTCGAGCGCGAGGTGCAGCTCACCGGCTCCGATGAAACCGCAGAGACCGTCCGCGCCTGGGTCTATCTGGCGGCGGACCGGGTGGCCCGGGGGTTGCGCGCGGCGGGCACGCCCGTGCCGGGCGGCAGTTGGCCGGGGCCGCATCTCACATAGTGATCACTTCCTGAACGACGGCAACCCTCCGGGAGGTTGACCCGTCTTGGGGTGCAGCGGAACGGGAAGTTGCCCACTCGTTACGGGCTGTTGGTCCTTTGTTAACAGTTGATCAACTGTCCGGACAGGTCGCCCTTTCCCTCTTTTCATGCGCATGCCAACCCGGCATTGTCCTCGGCGGGACCACAGGTCCCCGTGGTGCCGATGTGACGGCACCCCGTGCATTGCGCGCGTCCGGGCCTGCCCGGACCGCCCAGGACAAAGGGCGCAGAACCAATGCGTACAACCCCCACACACAGACGAATAGTCACCGTCGCCGTCGCAGTCGTCGCGGCGGCGACCATGGCGGGCACGGCCACGGCCACCCCTTCGTCCGCCTCCGCGGCCAAGGTGACCACGGCCTCGGCCCGGCCCACCGGCAGTGCAGAGACCCAGCTCGTGAAGGCGGCCCGCGCCGCGGCCTTCGCCCACGCCGGAGCCACCGGTGTGAGCAAGGCCGACACGCTGACCGTCAAGGACTCCCTCGTCGACCCCGAGGGCAAGCGGCACGTCCGCTTCGAGCGCAGTCACAAGGGCGTTCCGGTGATCGGTGGCGACATCGTCGTCCACCTCGACGCCCAGCAGAAGTACGTCGGCGCGAGCCGCGCGGTCCGCCACGACGTCTCCGTCCCCACGGTCAAGCCCAAGCTGGCCGCCCACGAGGCCGCCGCCAAGGCCGCCGACTCCGCCAAGGGCACCGCGGGCTCCGCCCAGTTGGTCATCGACGCCCGCGACGGCAAGAGCGTGCTGGCCTACCAGGTCACCGTCACCGGCAGCCGCAACGCCGAGGCCGGCAGCGCCCATTCGGTGGTCGTCGACGCCGCCTCGGGCAAGGTCCTCAGCAACACCCCGCTCACCGACGGCTTCATCTCCCCGCAGCTCCAGGCAAAGCTCCGCGACCTGGGCCAGCAGGCCGCCCCGAGCCTCGGCGCGAGGACCCCGGCGAAGAAGCCCTCCAGGCCCACGGCCGGCAGCTTCCCCGCCCCGGCGACCGGCAGCGGCACCTCGTTCTTCGTCGGCACCGTGCCCCTGCTCACCACGCAGACCGGCCAGAACTCCTTCACCCTGAAGGACCCCTCGCGCGGCAACACCGAGACCCGTGACGCGGGCTCGAAGGAGCTGAACGCCTTCGCCAGCGGCAAGGAGCTGACGACCACCGACAACAAGTGGGGCAACGGCACCACGTCGGACGTCAACACCGCTGCGGTGGACGCCCAGTACGGCATCACCAGCACCTTCGACTACTACAAGAGCGTCTTCGGCCGCAACGGCATCAAGAACGACGGCGCCGGCCCGCACGCGCTCGTCCACTTCGGCAGCAACGTGGGCAACGCCTTCTGGTCGCCCGACTGCTCCTGCATGCTCTACGGCGACGGGGACGGAGAAACGTTCAAGCAGCCGCTGGTGGCCCTGGACGTCACCGGTCACGAGCTCACCCACGGCGTGGTCGAGGCCACCGCCAACTTCCAGCCCACGCGCACCGACGCGCGGGGCAACCAGTTCGGCGAGGCGGGCTCCCTCAACGAGTCGTTCGCGGACATCTTCGGCACCGCCGTGGAGTTCAAGACGAACAACCCGCAGAACCCGCCGAACTACCTGATCGGCGAGAAGCTCGGCCTGGAGCAGACCTTCCTGCGCCGCCTCGACCACCCCTCGCTCGACAAGCTCGAGGGCACCGTCGACTACTGGGACAGCGGCTCCTACGACCGTGAGGTGCACGCGGGTTCGGGCGTCTCCTCGCACGCCTTCTACCTGCTCGCCGAGGGCAGCGGCCAGAAGACCATCGGGGGCGTGGCCTACGACTCCCCGACCTCCGACGGCTCGACCGTGACCGGCATCGGCCGCGACAAGGCCGAGCAGATCTTCTACCGCGCGCTCACCCGGTACCTGGTCTCCAGCTCCGACTTCCACGACGCGCGGACTGCCACGCTGCAGGCGGCTGCGGACATCTACGGTCAGGGCAGCACCGAGTACCAGACCGTCGACAAGGCGTGGGCCGCGGTCAACGTGACCGCGGACAATGCGCCGCAGGGCAACGCGAAGCGCTGACGCTCCGCTGGAAGCGTGGTCCGTCGGCTGCAGGCCGTCTGTGGCTGATCGCGCAGTTCCCCGCGCCCCTTACGGGGCGCGGGGTTTCTGTTCAGGAGTCCCACGCCGGAAACGCGTAGTCGTCCCACAAGGCACGCTCCTCGTCCCGTGGTGCACTACGCACCACGGGATTCAAGTCCCACATGCGGGTGGCGCGGTCCGTGCCCCGGTACGCGCGCCAACCCGGGTCGCCCGTCCGGGCGAAGGACGACCAGGCGTCCATCATCGCCTGCGACAGCCGGGTGAGTTCCGGCCGCTGCGCCGCGAGGGTCTCCTTGCCGCGCGGGATCCAGCCCAGGTCGAGCGTGCCGAAGACGAACGGCAGCTCCAACTGGTGCAGGGCGCCCAGGTTCTGCGCGTCCGGCACGCCCTTCGCGTACGGCACGTGCCAGTCGAATTGGTAGACGTACGAGGGACGCCAGCGGGACTGGGCCTGCGCCAGCCGTACCGAGGGGATCCGCCAGATCTGATCGGTGAGCATGGCGTTCACCACCCGGCCCTCGGCCAGTCCCGGGCGGTCGGCGGCGTAGACGTCGTACATCTGCTGCTTGCGCGCCGCGAGCGGGGTGGGGAAGACCTTGTAGGCGCTGAGCGGCAGTTTGAGGACGTCCGGCTGGAACAGGGCCCAGAAGTCCGACTCATTGGTGTTGCTGCCGGTCATCACGTCGACGTTCCGGGCGCTGCCCGCCGCGACGCGGTCGAGCACCTGGCCGGGCACCAGCGAACCGTCCACGTACGGCCCGAAGAAGACCGCGCCGGCCAGCCCCGGCGCCGCTGCCCGAGCCGTGCGCTGGAGCTCCAGGATCTGCCGGGTGTCCATCGCGTCGAGGTCGGCCACCCGGTGGATACCTCCCACGGTGAAGACGCGCTGGGCGGCGGACTCGGCCGAGCGCCGGGTGTGCACCAGGTAGCCGGGCCCGCTCTCGGTGACGGCCCGGCGGAAGAGCCGCTCCGGGTGGTCCCCCGCCAGGAATGCGTTGATGGACACCGAGCCCGCCGACTGCCCGAAGACCGTGACGTTGCGCGGGTCCCCGCCGAAGGCGGCCGCCTGCTCGCGCACCCAGCCGAGGGCGGCGGCCTCGTCGCGCAGCCCGTTGTTCCCGGAGCCCGCGTACGAGCGGTCCAGCGAGCCGAGTTCCGTCCAGCCCAGGATGCCGAGCCTGTAGTCGGCCGAGACGACGACCGCGTCGCCGCGCGCGGCGAGGGCGGCGCCGTCGGTCATCGCATCGCTCGCGCTGTTGATGACGTTCTCGCCGCCGTGCAGGAACACCATGACGGGCCTGTGCGCCCCGTGCGTCCGCGGGGCCCAGACGTTCACGTGGAGACAGTCCTCGTCGCCACGGCCGTCCCCGTCGCTCAGGTCCTGCGGACACGGCGACTTCGCGGCGTCGGCGCGCAGCGTCCCCCGCCAGGGTGCGGGCGGCGCGGGCGGCCGGAAGCGCCGGGACCCGGTGGGCGCGGCGGCGTACGGCACGCCGAGATAGGCGCAGGTGCCGCCGCGAACCGTGCCCTGCACCGCGCCCTCCGACGTGGCGGTCCGGCAGTCCTCCGCACCGCCGCCCCCGGCACCGGCGGCCGCCGGCAGGCCGGTCGACCCGCACAGGGCCACGAGAACCGCCACGGCTCCGACGCGCCTGCGCCACCGGGACCTGCTCCGCTGGAACACGAAGGCCCTCCTCCCCTGCATGCCGGACACGGAACGTCACCCAGCATCGCGGCACCGATGGGGCCGCGCCATCCCCGATTCGGGGGAGGACGGAGCTCTCCCCTCCGATCCGCCGCTGTGCCACTCTGTGCGCGTGGCATCGGGATACCGGCACATCGTTGCTCAGATCCTTCACACTTCGGGCCTCACGCCCACCTGGCAGGTGCTGGACGGGGACTTCTGGTGCATGGTCACCCCGCCCCGGCACACCCGCCGCCGACAGGGCTGGAAGCTGCACCTGTCGGCCACTCCTCTCTCGGCACCGCAGGTGCTGGAGCAGGCGGCCGGAGTGCTCGTGGAGCACGGATGCGCCTTCAAGTTCGCCGCCACCCCGAGGATCGCCGCCGACCTCACCGCGGTCCGGGCCGACCGGTCGCAGTCGGGCAAGTTCCTCACCGCCTATCCCGTCGACGACGACCATCTGCGCGTCCTGGCCGAGCAGTTGCACCGGGCGACGGCGGGACTTCAAGGCCCGGCGATCTTGTCGGACCGGCGCTATCGGGCGGGCAGCCTGGTGCACTACCGCTACGGCTGCTTCAGCAGACCGCGCGAGCTGAACGACGAGGGCTTCTACGAAGGCTGGTTGGAGGCGCCCGACGGCACGCTGCTGGCGGACGAGCGGAACCCCTGGTTCTCGCCTCCCCCGTGGGCGGTGCCGCCGTTCCCGCCCGCCGCGGCTGCGGAACGTGCGGGGCGCCGGCGCGGTGAACCCGTGCTCCTCGCCGGCCGCTATCTGGTCAAGGAGGCGATCCGGCACTCCAACCGCGGTGGTGTCTACCGCGCGCACGACCGGCACGCCGGTGAGGACGTGCTGCTCAAGGAGGCCCGGCCGCACATCGGGGCCGATCTGCACGGGCGCGACGCCCGGGACTGGCTGCGCCATGAGGCGGCCGTCCTCCGCCGGCTCGCGCCGCACGGTGTCGCCCCGGCCGCACGGGACGTGTTCGAGTCCGGAGGGCATGTGTTCCTCGTCCAGGACCTCATCGACGGGCCGAGCCTCCAGCAGTGGGCCGTCGATGCCCTGCAGCAGGGGAACGGCCGGATCCCGCTGCCCGTCGCCCGCTCCCTGGCCCGTGACCTGACCCGGATCGTCGGCGAGGTGCACGCCGTGGGCCTGGTCCTGCGCGACCTCAAACCCGGCAACATCGTGATGCGGGCCGACGGCTCGCCCGTCCTCGTCGACATGGAGTGCACGGCCGAGGCGGGCAGTTCGGCCCATGTCGCGGGCACACAGGGCTTCACGGCACCGGAGTACCTGGAAGGGGCGCGCGAGCACTCCGGCGGGCCGGTGCCCGTGCCCGGGCCGGAGGCCGACTGCTTCAGCCTGGGCGCCACGCTCCTGCACGTCACCACCGGTATCAACCCCGTCCTGTGCCCGGACTCGCCCGGCCCCGGCCGGCCTGCCGGGGAACGCATCGCCGCCGTCGTCGGTGCTGCCGCTCCCGCGCATCCGACGCTCCGGGCGCTCGCCCCGCTGCTGCTCGGTCTGACCGCGGATGCCGGGCAGCGCTGGCCGCTGTCGCAGGCGGCCGCGTTCCTCCAGGACGAGCACGGCGAACTGCCGGTGCCCCACGGGCCGGTGCTGCGGGGCGACGATGTCGACCGGCTGATCGACGACGGGCTGGCCCACCTGTCGGACACGATGGATCCGGCCGCCGAATACCTGTGGCCGCGCCCCCTCTCGCTGCCGTACGGGGATCCGTGCAACGTCCAGATGGGCGCGGCCGGTGTGCTGGCCGTCCTCGACCGCGCCGTGCGCAACGGACGGCATGCGGCCGGACCCGCTCTGCGGAAGGCCGCCCAGTGGCTCGACGGGCGGCTCGCCCTGCCCGGCCGGGTGCTGCCCGGTCTGTACTTCGGCCGCTCCGGGGCGGCGTGGGCGTGGTACGAGGCGGCGCGGACCCTCGGTGACGAGGAAATGGCGGACCGGGCGCTGGCGTACGCCCTGCGGATTCCGCTCCGGTGGCACAACCCGGACATCTGCCACGGCCTGGCCGGAGCCGGGACGGCACAACTGCACCTGTGGCAGGCCACCGGCGACGAACGGTTCGCCGAACGGACCATGGAATGCGCGGAGTCGGTGATCCGCCTGACGGGGCGCGCCGACAGCGGGGTGGACTGGCTCGCCGGCCCCGGGCATCGCAACGACCTTGCAGGCTCGGCGCTGTACGGCTACGGGCACGGAGTGGCCGGGAACGCCGCCTTCCTGCTCGCCGCGGGCCGCGCTCTCGGCCGCCAGGATCTGGTCGACGTGGCGGCGGGCGGCGGACACGCCCTGTGCGCGGTGGCCCAGTGGCACGACGACGGGGCCGCCGACTGGCCGAAGGGGCCGGGCCGCAGCGAACGCACGGGGCTGAACTTCTGGTGCAACGGCACCTCCGGGGTCGGCTCCTTCCTCGTACGCCTGTGGCAGGCCACCGGCGAGCAGACGTTCCGCGAGCATGCCCGCGGGGCGGCCGTCGCCGTGCACCGGGACCGCTGGCGGCTCCCGCCCGGCACCTGCCACGGGGTCGCGGGCAACGCCGAGTTGCTGCTGGACCTGGCCGATGCGACCGGGGAGCAGCACTACCGGCGGTGGGCGGCCGAGTCCGCGCTCTGCGTCTTCGTCCGGGCCGTGCTGCGGGACGGCCTGCTCGTGGTGCCGGACGACACGATGCGCGACGTCTGCGCGAGTTACAACGTCGGGTCGGCCGGCGTACTGGACTTTCTTCTGCGGCTCAGGAACGGCGGCGGCCGTTCCTGGTTCGCCGACACCCCTTTGACCTCCGCCGGCGGAGAAGACAACCGACGAAACAGACCGGAAAGGAAAGTGATCCATGGAGACCCAGGTCCTCGAACTCCAGGAACTCCCGGAGACGGACGAACTGACGCTGGAGCCCGTGATGTGCTGTGACACCGGGCACACCAGCTTCGACTGTACGGACTACTGCACAGGGCACTACACGCGCTTCTGCTGACACCAGTGACACCAGCGTGACATCCGACGGCCGGTCGTGCGGCGGGCGCCAGCGGCACGACCGGCCCCTCATCCGTCCCTTCGCACCCTTCGCAGGAGAAGGCGACTTGGGCGACAGGCAGTGGACGCCTGCAGTGTCCGGCGAGCCGGCCGAAGCGGCTCTCCGGCTCGTCGCCGCACTGGCCGGGCCGCCGCGCGCGACCCCCGTCCGTGTGTGGCCCGATCTGGCCAGGGGCGGCGCGGGGCTGGCCCTCGCGTACCACCAGCTGGACACGTACCGGCCCGGGGAGGGCTGGGGTGCCATGGCCGACGGGTATCTCACCGCGGCGGCCGCAGGCGCTGCGAGCACCGGAACGACCGGACCCGGCCTGTACGGGGGCCTGTCCGGACCGGCGTTCGCCGCGTGGTCCCTGGCGGACCGTCACCGGGAGTTGCTGTCGGACCTGGACGCACGGATCGCCGCCACGGTGACCGGGCAGGCCGCGCGCTGCACCGGCGACGTTCACGGCGTGCCGTACCGCACCTTCGACGTGATCTCGGGTCTCGCCGGGACCGGGGCCCACCTGCTGTGCCGGGCCGGGGACGCCCCGGCAGCGGCCGGGGTGCTGCGCGCGGTGCTCACCGCTCTGGTGGCGCTGAGCGGTGAACGTGCCGGAGTGCCGCACTGGTTCACGCCCGTCGAGGCGTTGCACGACGACGGGCTGCGCAGCCGGTTCCCGCGCGGCGCGCTCAACTGCGGTCTCTCGCACGGCATGGCCGGCCCCCTGGCGCTGCTGTCGCTGGCGATGGCGGACGGTGTGCAGGTGCCGGGCCAGGAGGAAGCCGTCCGCCGGGTGGTGGACCGGCTCCTGATGCAGCGGATCGACGACGCCTGGGGGCCCGACTGGCCGGACCTCGCAGGAGTGGACGGAACCTCGAATTCCGCTCGTGCACCGCACAGTTCGTGGTGCTACGGCAGCCCCGGAGTGGCCCGTTCCGTATGGCTGGCGGGCACGGCCCTCGACGATCCGGCCCTGCACGCCCTGGCGGTACGGGCAGTGAAGGCCGCACTCCGCAGACCGGCCGCACGGCGCGCGGCCGGCGCGACATTGGGCCTGTGCCACGGCCTGGCCGGCCTGTTGCAGATCACGCTGCGGTTCGCACACGACACGGGAGATCCGGAATTCGCCCGGGCTGCAGTTGAACTGACCGTTCAACTGTCACAATGCGGTGATCCCAGCGGCGGGTTCGTCCAGGGCGGCCCCGGCTTTCTGGAAGGCGCAGCGGGCGTGGTGCTCGCTCTTCTCGCCGCCACCACCGGCAACGCCCCCACCTGGGACCGGGCGTTGCTGCTGGCCTAGCGGAGGCTGTGTCCCCGGGCCCTTCCGCACCCCTGTAGCGGAAGGACCCGGGCTGACGTTCTTGATCCTCCGCCAGGGAAGCTGTCGCGTACAGTGACCGATTATGCTGGTATCGACACCACTACTATCGGGACCACCACCCATACCCCCCGCCGGCCCTCGCGAGACGGGGGTTTGATGGCTGACCTTGAACGACGCCGCGCTCTAGCGGAGTTCCTCCGGTCCCGCCGGGCCCGGATCACCCCCGAGGACGTCGGCATTCCGGGCGGCTCCCGCCGCCGCACCCCCGGCCTCCGCCGCGAGGAGGTCGCCCAGCTCTCGGGGGTGAGCGTCACCTGGTACACCTGGCTGGAACAGGCCCGCGACATCACCGTGAGCCGCCAGGTCCTGGAGAGCCTGTCCCGCGCCCTGCAGCTGAACAGGGACGAGCGACGCCATCTGTACGCGCTGGCCGACGAGCCCCTGCTGGAATACCCCTGTCCGGCAGTTGTTCCCACGCCCGCGCTGCAGAAGCTCGTGGACGCCCTCGACCCGCATCCGGCCTACCTCAGCGATGCCAACTGGGACCTGGTGGCCTGGAACCGCTCCATGGCCGGCCTCATCGGCGACCCGGGCCGCCTGCCGGCCGCCGAACGCAACCTCATCCGGCTGACGTTCGGTGATCCCGGCATGCGCACCCTGATGGCCGACTGGGCGGGACAGGCCCAGTCGCTGCTGGCCCAGTTCCGGGCGGACTCCCGGCAGCGCATCGGCGATCCGTACCTGGAACGCATCACGGGCGAACTGCGCGAGACGAGCCCGGAGTTCCGCGACTGGTGGGACAAACACGACATCGCGGAATTCCACTCGACCCAGCGCGAGTTCCTGCACCCCGAGCTCGGCAGCCTCACGTTCGACTACGTGATGCTGGAGGCCCTGGAGTCCCCGGGTATGAAGCTGTTCACCTCCATGCCGTCGGACACCGCGACGACGGCCAGACTGCCCGCCCTGCAGGAGTACGGCACGAGGCACTCCCTCGCCGTACCCCTCCCCTAGCCCCGGCCGGCGGCGGGCACCGGCGGGTGTCCGCCGCCGGGCACGACGACGAAGAAGAACGATGATGACTTCGTGGGACACGATGCTGGATGCCGCAGGCATCCACGACCCGCAACTGCGCACCGACTTCACGCGTGCGCGCGTCCTGGTGGCCGGATACCGCCGCCAGGCCTATCTGGCCGCCCGGCTGCTGCTGCCCCCTGCCCTGGTGCCGCACGTCGTCGCCGCCACGGCCTTCATGCACCACACCGACCGTCTCCTCGACGAAGGCCGCCCGCTCGCAGAGCGCATCGCCGGGCACGCGGAGTGGGAGCGGCAGGTGCGCGAGGGCCTGGCCACGGGATCCGCCGGCCACCCGGTGCTCCGCCCGCTGCTGCACACCGCCGCCCGGTATCCCGTACTGCGCGGCCGCATCGAGGACTTCCTCGATGCGGCTCCGGCCGACCTGGACTTCAAGGGCTTCGCCACGGAGGAGGACTACCGGCAGTACGTCGACTCCTACTCACTGCCGGGCTTCATGCTCATCGCCTGTCTCCTCGCCCCCGACGACCGCAGCGACGCCTTCCGGGCGGCCTGCCGCTCCTACATCGACGGCAGCCAGCGGCTCGACTTCGTCAACGACCTGGCAGAGGACCTGCAGGACGAGCGCCTGGGCCTCTCCGAGGAGACGCTGCGCGAGCACGGCGTGACCCGCACGGACCTGGAGGACGGACGCGACACGCCGGGGGTTCGGGCACTGCTGGCCCGCCAACTGCACTCGGCGCGCCAGGACTTGGCGGCCGGGCGCAGAATGGCCGGCTTCGTCGCGCCGGCCCACCGGCCGTTCGTGCACGCGGCGGTGCGGATCGAACTGCTCACGGGAGAGGCCGTGGCGGCGAAGGGGGCGGGCATACTCCGCGGGTCGGCCCGCCCCTCGACGCCCGCGGCCCTGGCGGTACTCGTCGGCGAGTACCGCCGGACACGGCGGGTGCGCTACGCGGCGTAGGCGGCTCCGGGCCTGCTCCTACTTCCCCGCGCCGATCGCGAAGGGCAGCTCCTGTGAGGAGAAGGACTGGTCGCCGTTCGACACGGCGAGGCCCGACTCCCCGGTGGCCACGTCCGCCGGGGCGGTGCGGGCCACCGCGACCCGCAGCCGGTACTCGGCCGTCGCCCCCGGTGCGACGGACCGGGACGCCGGGCGCAGGGACGCGCTCATCCCGGGGTCGCAGCCGTTGGCCACCAGCGGGATCCGTTCCCAGCCGTGCCCGGCGCGGTACTGCTGGACGACCAGGTCGGCCGGGCGCAGGGCGTGGCTCTTGCCCGCCCCGTACGCGAAGTACGCGACGCCGACGGCCGGATACGTCCGGCCGGTGGTGTTCTTGACGGTCAGCGTGAACGGGCGCGCCGCTCCGCCCCGCGTCAGCGTGACGCCCTTGGCCGGCCAGCCCGTGACCGTCGTCGCCGGGCGGGTCGCGGTGGCCGTGCGGGCCGGGGCCCGGTAGGTGTGGCCGCGGCCGTCGTCGACGGAGGCGGTGACGGAGAGCGTGCCCGGGCGGTCGAGGTCCTGGAGCCGCAGGGCCACCGTCTGCGGGTGGCGGGCGTCCGCGGACGTGGTCACGGGGAAGGTGAACACGCCGTGGGTCGGCGCGCTGCCGCCGCCGGGGCCGGTCTTGAGATCCGTCCAGGTGCGGGTCGCGGGCACGTAGCGCTGCACGACGAGGGAGTCGGTGCTGAAGCCGCGGCTGTCGACGTCCAGCCGCACCGTCCCCTTCCGGACGGGCGTGCGCAGCGTGACGGTGGAGGAGGACCAGAGGCCGATGGGCAGTTCGGGCGCCAGGCCGTAGGAGATCTTCTGTGCGGCGTTCCCGACGGCCTTCATGTCGGGGGCCGGCGCGGCCACGGGCACGGGCGCCCGGCCGGTGAGGGCCCCGCAGCCCGGTTGCGCCGCCCGGCCGGCGGCCGCCTGTCCGGCTCCGGCCGCGCTCATGACGAGGGCCAGTCCGGCGGTCAGGACCACGGCCGGTCTCGCGGCGGACCGCAGTGCCGACGACGGCCGTTGTTGCGCGAATTTGTGCGTCATCCCGTGCTCCCCGCATGCGAGTTGTCCGTACGACTGTGCACCTTCGGCCTCAGAGAGTGCCTTCCACAGGGGATGGTTCCCCACCAGGAACAGAATTCCCTCGGATGTCGGTGACGATCCGGTGGATCAGGGCGGACGGGTCGGGCTGGAAGTGGAAGTGCCCGCCTTCCAAGACGTGTGCACCGACGAATCGGTTGCTGTGTGCCGCCCAGGTGTCCATCAGGTGCGGCAGGGCGCCCTTGTCGGCGGCGCCCGAGAACACCGACAGCGGCACGGGCAGCGGCGCGGCCCCGGTGCGGGGCTGCCAGGTGTCGACGAGCTGCAGGTCGGCGCGCAGGATGGGCTCGAGGTAGCCCCAGAGTCCCGGCTCCTCCAGGACCTCGCGCGGCGTGCCGCCCATCTCCAGGATGGCGGAGCGCAGTTCGGCGTCGGGCAGGTCGAAGCGGCGTCCGTCGCGGCGCGGGTGGTGTTCGGGCGCCCGGGCGGAGGAGAGGCCCAGCCAGCACGGCAGCGGCAGGCCCTGGTCGCGGAGGGCGAGGGTCAGTTCGTAGCCGGCGATGGCGCCCATGCTGTGGCCGAAGACCGCGTAGGGCCGGTCCGTCCAGGGCCGGACGTCCTCCAGGAGGACGCCGGCGAGTTCGCCCGCCGTGCGGGCCGGCGTGCCGGGGCGGGTGCCCCGGCCGGGGGCCTCCAGCAGGCACAGCTCCCACTCGGGCGGCAGGTGGCCGGCCCAGGCGCGGTAGGGGACGTGGGAGGCGCCCGCGTGGTGCAGGACGAAGAGGCGCAGGCGGGGGTCCGGGACGGGCCGGGGGCGGATGACGGCGTCGGTCGTGCTCACTGATCAACTCTGCACGAGCTGTTCGAAGGGCGTCAAGGCGCGCAGGAACGGCGACGGGCGGCCCCGCCCGCGGCGGGAACCGCCCGTCGGCCGCCCTGCCGGACGGCGTCAGTGCCGGTGCTTCTTGTGGCCGCCCTTGTGGTGGTGATGCGCACTCAGCTTCGCCACGTCCATGCCGGTCGTGTCCGGCGTGCCCGCCTCCGGCGTGGCGGCCTCGCTCGTCGTCGTCTGCTGCGGGTCCGCCGGCTCGGCCGCCGTGAGCTCCTTCACCCGGATCTTCTTCGCCGGGTCCTTCTTCACCTGGTCCTTCTTCGCCGGGCTCTTCTTCGCCAGGCCCATCTTGCCGGTCCCCTTCTTTCCGGCCCCCTTCTTGGCCGGGCTCTTCTTGGCGGTGTCCCTCTTGGACGGGTCCGCCTTCTTCATGCACGCGTGGATCACGTCGAGGTGCCGGGAGACGACCGGCCGCGCATCGCGGGCCGCTTCGCGCGCGGCCCGGTCCTGGCCGTTGGAGATCTCGTCGTCGAGGAGTGTCATCGTCTGCATGTGCCCGGCCTCTTCGGCCGCCAGCCACAGCTTGTCGTAGTCCTTGGTGCGGGCGTTCGCCCTGAGTGTCTTCATCACGGCCTGCTGCGCGGCCGGGATGTCGCGGGGCAGGGACACGTCCTGCCGGTGGGCGATGTCACGGACGATGTCGTCGAGCTTCTCGTGGTTCTTGACCATCATCTTGCCGGCGTCCACCGTGCACCGGTACACCGCGTGCTTCACGGCGTCCTTGCTCGCCTGGATCTGGGCCACGTTGGCCTGGTGGAAGCTTCTCAGGAAGGCCTCGTCGTAGTGGCACTCCGTGGCCAGTGCCGTGCCCGCCGACGCCCCGGCCAGTACGAGGGCCGCAACCGCTGTGGTCACCCGGTGTGGCATGCGCATCTTTCGCTGCTCCCTATTCCTCGACGGGGCGTGCCGATGCGACGCCCCACGCAGAGCAGATGCCTGCCCGGCCGCGCCCGGCGTCCGCGCGCCGCACGCCTCCAGTCGCCCCAATGGAGCAGGCGGAGGGGGAGATCCCGGTGGCGGCGGCGGGGCCGTTGGTGTTGAATGCCCCGCCGCCGGCCTCAGACTCCGGCCGTCCGGCGGGCCGGCCGCAGGTAGCCGGCCCAGGTGACGGCGAGGCAGAGCAGGTAGAGGGCGAGGAAGGCCGCGTAGGCCGCTTCGCCGGTGCCGCTGTCCAGGAACGCCTGGCGGAAGGCGACGTTGACGATCACTCCGCCGAAGGCGCCGACCGCGCCCGCGATGCCCATCAGGGCGCTCGCGTGCCGGTGGGACCGTTCCTCGGCGGCCCGCGTGTCCGTTCCCGCGGCGGCCCGGCGGCGCACCTCGGCGCGGAAGATGCCGGGGATCATCTTGTACGTCGAGCCGTTGCCGAGGCCGCTGAGGACGAAGAGCAGCACGAAGCCCGTCAGGAACAGCGGCAGGGAGTGGTGCTGCGAGGCCGCCAGGACGAGCAGGGTGCCGGCGGCCATGGCGGCGAAGGCCCAGAACGTGACCCGGGCCCCTCCCCACCGGTCCGCCAGCCAGCCGCCGACGGGCCGCGCGAGCGAGCCCAGCAGTGGTCCGAGGAAGGTCAGCGAGGCGGCCCGCACCGGGGTCGGGAAGGCGTCGGGGAACTGCACCAGCAGCACCTGCCCGAAGGCGAAGCCGAAGCCGATGAACGAGCCGAAGGTGCCGATGTAGAGGAGGGAGACCAGCCAGGTGTGCGGGTTGCGGCTCACTTCGCGCAGCGGCCGCCCGGCGGGCCGCACATGGGCCAGGTCGTCCATGCGCAGGTATGCCGCCACGGCCGCGGCCACGACGAGCGGGATGTAGAGGAGCGGGAGGATCCGGGGGTGTGCAGCGCCCGCGGTCGCCAGGACGGCGAGTCCGAGCAGCTGGACGGCGGGGACGCCGAGGTTGCCGCCGCCCGCGTTGATGCCGAGGACGCGGCCCTTGAGGCGCTGCGGGTAGAAGGAGTTGATGTTGGCCATGGAGGAGGCGAAGTTTCCGCCGCCGACCCCGGCGACCGCGGCGACGGCGAGGAGCGTGGTGTAGGAGACGCCGGGGTGCAGGACGCAGGCGGTCAGCACGGTGGGGACGAGCAGGACGAGCGCGCTGACGACGGTCCAGGTGCGGCCGCCGAAGACGGCCACCGCGACGGTGTAGGGCAGCCGCAGCGCCGAGCCCGTCAGGGTCGGTACGGCGGTGAGGAGGAATTTCCCGGCCGGGTCGATGCCGTACTCGGGCCCGAGGAAGAGGACCAGCACCGACCACAGGCTCCACACGGAGAAGCCGATGTGCTCGCAGAGCACCGAGTGCACCAGGTTGCGCCGGGCGGTACGGGCTCCGGTGGTCTCCCAGAAGACCGGGTCCTCCGGCCGCCAGTCCGTGATGCGGTGCGGCCGCGGTGCGGGGGCCTCGGTGATGCGCACCGGCCAGACGGGCAGCGCGGCCGGGGCGGCGCCGGTGGCGCCCTCCTCGTCCAGGCAGGCCCCCGAGCGCAGGTCGAAGGCCTGCTTGTACATGGGCGAGGCGACCACCGGCACGCCGGCCCGGCTGCCGAGGATGCCCCGGGAGATGACGTGGGCCCCGCTGAACGGGTCCTGGTTGCCGACCGCGTAGAGCTCGCCCGCGCGGTCGCGGAAGAGCGCCACCTGGTGTCCGTCGACGAGCACGGTCACCCCGCGCCCGGGCTGCAGTTCGTCGTAGCCGCACACGGTCCGCCAGCCGGCGCCCGCGTCGATCTCGACCGTCCGTGTGCTCATCGCGCCGCCACCTCCGCCGCCGTGGCGGGGCGGATCTGTCCGCGCTCGGGCACGAAGCGCACCGTGGGATCGGGCGTTCCCGGGGCGTTGGCGAACGAGACGAAGCGGCGCAGCCGTTCGGGGTCGTCGAGGGTGGCCCGCCATTCGTCCTCGTAGGTCTCGACGTGCCGGTCCATGAGGGCGTCGAGTTCGGCGCAGATGCCGAGTGCGTCGTCCATGACGACGGCCCTCAGGTGGTCGAGCCCGCCCTCCAGCCGTTCCAGCCAGGGGGCGGTGCGCTCCAGGCGGTCGGCGGTGCGGATGTAGAACATCAGGAACCGGTCGACGGTGCGCAGCAGGGTGGCGCGGTCGAGGTCGGCGGCGAGCAGGTCGGCGTGGCGCGGGGTGGTGCCGCCGTTGCCGCCGACGTAGAGGTTCCAGCCCTGGGCGGTGGCGATCACGCCGAAGTCCTTGCTCTGCGCCTCGGCGCATTCGCGGGCGCAGCCGGAGACGGCGGCCTTGAGCTTGTGCGGGGCCCGCAGGCCGCGGTAGCGCAGCTCCAGTTCGATGGCCAGGCCGACCGAGTCCTGCACGCCGTAGCGGCACCAGGTCTGTCCGACGCAGGACTTGACGGTCCGCAGGGCCTTTCCGTAGGCGTGGCCGGACTCGAAGCCGGCGTCCACCAGGCGGCGCCAGATCTGCGGGAGCTGGTCGACGGTGGCGCCGAACAGGTCGATCCGCTGCCCGCCGGTGATCTTGCTGTAGAGCCCGAAGTCCCGGGCGATCTCGCCGATCGTGATGAGTCCGGCGGCGGTGATCTCACCGCCGGGGACCCTCGGCACCACCGAATAGGAGCCGTTGCGCTGGAGGTTGGCGAGGAAGTGGTCGTTGGTGTCCTGCAGCGCGGCCTGCTCGCCGTCCAGCACATGGCCGTTGCCGAGGGTGGCGAGGATCGAGGCGACGACGGGCTTGCAGACGTCGCAGCCCTCGCCCCGGCCGTGCTCGTCGATCAGACGCGAGAAGGTGGTGATGCCCTTGACCCGGACGATCTCGTACAGCTCGGCCCGCGTGCGGTCGAAGTGCTCGCACAGTCCCCGCGGCCGGGACGCCTGCGGGCCGAGCGCCTCGCCGACGATGCGCTCCAGCGCCTTCGTGCAGGAACCGCAGCCGGTGCCGGCCTTGGTGAGCCGCCTCACCGACGGGACGTCCGTGCAGCCGTCGTCCGTGACGGCGGAACACAGGGTGCCCTTGGTGACGTTGTGGCAGGAGCAGATCACCGCCTCGTCCGGCAGGGACGCCGGGCCCGCCGCGGCCGGCCCGGCGGATGCGGGCAGCACGAGCTGTTCCGGCGGGGTGGTGAGCGGTTTGCCGGTGGCGGCGAGCGGGCGCAGCAGGTCGTAGGAGTCGGCGTCGCCGACGAGGACGCCGCCGACGAGCCGGCCCTCCGGGTCGATGCACAGCTTCTTGTAGACGCCCTCGCGGCTGTTGGAGTAGAGCACTTCGAGGACGCCGTCGCCGGTGCCGTGCGGGTCGCCGAAGGCGGCGACCTCGACACCGAGGAGCTTGAGCCGGGTGGAGGTGTCGGCGCCGGTGAAGCTGCCCCGGCCGCCGGTGAGTTCGGCGGCCGCGGCCTCGGCCATGGCGTAGCCGGGGGCGACGAGCCCGTACACGCGCCCGTCGGCGGCCCGGGCGCACTCGCCGATGGCGAGGATGTGCGGGTCGGCGGTGCGGCAGGCGGCGTCGACGACGATGCCGCCGCGTTCGCCGACGGGCAGCCCGCAGTCGCGGGCCAGCTGGTCGCGGGGGCGTACGCCCGCGGCGAAGACGACGAGTTGGGCATCGAGGGAGTCGCCGTCGGACAGCACCATCCGGCCGGCGGAGCCGTCGGTGCCCGCCTCGACGGCCTTCGCCGCGGTGCCGGTACGGACGGTCACGCCCATGCCCTCGATCTCGCGGCGGAGTGCGGCGCCGCCGCCCTCGTCGACCTGGACGGCCATCAACCGGGGCGCGAATTCGACGACATGGGTGGTCAGGCCCATGGCCAGCATGGCTCCGGCCGCCTCCAGGCCGAGCAGCCCGCCGCCGACGACGACGCCCGTGGTGACCCCGGGGTGCTCCGCCCGGGCGCGGATGGCCTCCAGGTCCTCCAGGGTGCGGTAGACGAAGCAGCCGGGGAGGTCGTGCCCGGGAACGGGCGGCACGAAGGGGGCGGAGCCGGTGGCCAGGACGAGGGTGTCGTACGCGACGGTCCGCCCCGAGCGCGTGGTGACGGTGCGGCGGTCGCGGTCGACGGCGGTGGCGGGGTCGCCCAGGTGCAGCTCGATGCCGTGCGCGGCGGCGAAGTCCGCGGGCCACAGGGAGAGTTCCTCGGCCGTGGTGCCGGAGAACCACGAGGTGAGGTGCACGCGGTCGTAGGCGGGCCGGGGCTCCTCGGCGAGCACGGTCACGTGTCGGTCGAGCGGGCCGCGGTCGGCGAGCGCCTGGAGGAAGCGCTGGCCGACCATGCCGTGGCCGACGAGCACGAGGTGGTGGCGGGGGTCGCTGGGGTCCCTCATACGAGAACTCCTTCGGCGGGGGCGGCGGATGCGGCCGTGAGCAGGTGCAGGGGTTCGGGCGGCAGCGGCTGCCCGTGCGCCACGGCGTCGGCGAGGTCGCCGACGGTGGAGAGGTCTCCGACGAGCACCGCGCCGACGGGGCGGGAGTCGCGCAGGGCGAGGCTCCTGAAGGTGCCGCGGGTGGCGTCGGAGAGCCGGATGGTGTCCGTGTGCGGCCCGGGGGCCGCGATGTCGCCGAAGGCGGCGACCTGCAGGGGGCCGGCGGAGAGCCGGAGCCGGGCGGGCGAGCCGGGGTAACGGGCCTGCGGCCGGGCGCCGGAGAGCCGGGCGGCGAGGATGTCGGCCTGGTCCCAGGCGGGTTCGGCGCGGCCGTGGACGGTGCCGCGGTGCTCGGCGCAGTCGCCGATCGCGAACACCCCGGGCGCGGAGGCGGCCAGGGTGTCGTCGACGACGATGCCGGTGCGCACGGCGAGTCCGGCGGCGCGGGCCAGGCCGGTGCGGGGCCGGGTCCCGCAGGCGAGGAGGACCGGCCGGTCCTCCGGCATGCTCATGGTGCGGACGCCGGTGAGGACGTCGACGCCCGCGGCTTCGAGGGTGCGGCGCACGACGGCCGCGGCCTGCTCATCGAGGTGACGCTCCATCAGATGCGGTGCGCGGTGGACGAGCCGCACCGCACACCCCAGGGAGGCCAGGGCCTGGGCGGCGGCGACGCCGAGGACTCCCCCGCCGAGCACGACGGCCTGCCCGGCGGCCCGCACGTCGCGGACGATCGCGGCACAGTCGGCCAGGGTGCGCAGCACGTGGACGCCCGGCCGGAGTTCACGGCCGCCGGAGGCGAACAGGCCGCTCACGGGCGGCAGTACGGGTGCGGACCCGGTGGCCAGGACGAGGACGTCGTAGGCGGCCGTCTCCCCGGTGGCGGTGCGCAGCGTGCGGGCGGCCGGGTCGAGCGCGACGACGTCGGTGCCCGTGCGGACGACGGCCCCGCCGGCGGGCAGTGCCAGCGTGTCCGGCGCGTAGCGGCCGGTGAGCACGCCGGCGAGCAGGGCACGGTTGTAGGGGACGTGGGGCTCCTGCCCGTGGAGCGTGATCTCCAGGTCCGCGTCCGGGGCGTGGAGGCGCAGTTGCTGGGCGAGGCGGGCGGCGGCCATGCCGGCGCCGACGACGGCGATGCGGCGGGCGGTCACGAGGCCTTCTCCACGCGTACCGCGCACACCTTGAACTCGGGCATCCGCGACACCGGATCGAGCGCCGGGTTGGTCAGGGTGTTCGCGCGGCCCTCGCCGGGCCAGTGGAAGGGCATGAACACGGTGTCGGCCCGGATCGCGGCCGTCAGCCGGGCCGGCGCCGTGACGCGGCCGCGCCTGCTGACGACGGTCAGCCCGTCGCCGTCGGTGACGCCGAGGCGGGCCGCGAGGCGGGGGTGCAGTTCGACGAACGGGCCGGGCGCGGCCTCGGCGAGGGCCGGGGTGCGGCGGGTCTGGGCGCCGCTCTGGTACTGGGCGAGCACCCGGCCCGTGGTGAGCCGGAGCGGATAGTCGGCGTCGGGCTCCTCGGCGGCGGGCCGGTGCGAGACGTCGGCGAAGCGGGCCCGGCCGTCGGGGGTGGCGAAGCGGTCGAGGAACAGGCGCCGGGTGCCCGGGTGTTCGGGCTCCCCGGGGCCGCTCGCGGGGCACGGCCAGAAGACGCCGTCCTCGGCCACGATCCGGTCGTAGGTGATGCCGGAGTAGTCGGCCTGTCCCCCGGCGGAGGCCGCCCGGAGCTCCTCGAAGACCTCCTGCGGGCCGGCGGGGAAACCCTTGGCCACGCCCAGCCGTTCGGCGAGTCCGTGCAGGATCTCCAGGTCGGTGCGGACGTCCGGCGGCGGGGCCAGGGCGGCCCGGCGCAGGATCACCCGGCCCTCCAGGTTCGTCATGGTCCCGTCCTCCTCGGCCCATTGGGCGGAGGGCAGGACGACGTCGGCGAGCCCGGCGGTCTCGGAGAGCACCACGTCGCAGACGACCAGGCAGTCCAGGGCGCGCAGGCGCTCGGTGACGTGCTGCGCGTGCGGCGCGGAGACGACGGGGTTGGAGCCCATGAGCAGCAGCGCCCGGGCCCCGCCCGGGGTGCCGAGGGTGTCCAGGAGTTCGTAGGCGCTGCGCCCGGGTCCGGGCAGTGCGTCGGGTTCCACGCCCCACACGGCGGCGACGTGGGCGCGGGCCGCCGGGTCGGTGATCGAGCGGTAGCCGGGCAACTGGTCGGCCTTCTGGCCGTGTTCGCGGCCGCCCTGGCCGTTGCCCTGCCCGGTCAGGCAGCCGTATCCGGCGGCGGGGCGGCCGGCGCGGCCGGTGGCCAGGCAGAGGTTGATCCATGCGCCGACGGTGTCGACGCCCTTGCTGTGCTGTTCGCCGCCGCGGGCGGTGAGCACCATGCCGGTGCGGTCCGGTGTGCCGCAGAACAGTTCGACGGCGCGGCGCATCAGGGCCACGGGCACGCCGGTGAGGTGTTCGACGCGCTCGGGCCAGTGCGCGATGGCCGCGGCGCGTGCCGTCTCGTACCCGGTGGTGCGGGCGGCCACGAACTCCTCGTCGACGAGCCCCTCGGCGACGACGAGGTGCAACAGGCCGAGGGCCAGCGCGAGATCGGTGCCGGGGGCGGGCTGCAGATGCAGGTCGGCGAGGGCGGCGGTGCGGGTGCGGCGGGGGTCGACGGCGATCACCGCGCCGCCGGCCTCCTGCAGTTCGCGCAGGTAGCGCACGGCGGGCGGCATGGTGTCGGCCAGGTTGCTGCCGACGAGCACGACGCACCCCGCGCGCGGGATGTCCTCCAGCGGGAACGGCAGCCCCCGGTCGAGTCCGAACGCGGCGCGCTGTGCGGCGGCCGCGGAGGACATGCAGAAGCGGCCGTTGTAGTCGATGTTGGCGGTGCGCAGGGCGACGCGTGCGAACTTGCCCAGCAAATAGGCCTTTTCGTTGGTGAGCCCGCCGCCGCCGAACACGCCCACCGCGTCGGGCCCGTACCGGCGCGCGGCGGCGGTGAAGCCCCCGGCCGCGCGGTCGAGCGCCTCCGGCCAGCCCGCTGCGCGCAGTTGCCCGGTGTCCGCGTCACGGACCAGCGGCGCGGTGAGGCGGGCGTGCGCGGCCAGGACGGCGGGGGCGCTGCGGCCCTTGCCGCACAGCGCGCCCCGGTTGACGGGGAAGTCGGGGCGCTCCTCGACCTCCACGGGAGAGGGCGCCTCCGCGGCCGGCCGCAGGCGCATGCCGCACTGGAGGGAGCAGTACGGGCAGTGCGTGTCGGTCGTCCACGACGGCGGAGTGGTCATGCACCAAGCGTGACGGTTCCGTGTTCCGGCGACGAGACCCCGGTGTTACCCCGTTCGTACGGTTCACGCACCTGTGCCGGGGGCCGGTGTGCGCGGCGCGACACATGCCCGTAGGAAAACGTCCTTCGAACTAACGGTCGCGTGACACCGTCGCAACGAGAGGTTAACGCCGCTCCGCGACCCTCGCCCCATGACCACCAGCACGACCCCGGGACCTCTGACGGGCTTCACCGTGGGTGTCACGGCGGACCGCCGCCGCGACGAGCTCACGGCACTCCTGCAGCGCCGCGGCGCCTGTGTCGTCTCCGCGCCCGCCCTGCGCATCGTGCCGCTCGCCGACGACCGGCTGCTCCGCCGCGCCACCGAGGCCTGCCTGGCGGACGGCGGCCCGGACTTCGTCGTGGCCACGACGGGCGTGGGCTGGCGCGGCTGGATGAGCGCCGCCGAGGACTGGGGCCTGGGCGCGGCCCTCGTCGGGGCGTGCCGGGGGGCCGTCGTCGTCAGCCGGGGCCCGAAGGCGGCGGGCGCGCTGCGGGCGTGCGGCCTGCGGGAGAACCACGCCCCCGGCTCCGAGGCCCTGGACGACGCCCTGGCCTGGCTGTTGCAGCACGACCTTCGGGGGCGGCGCGTCGTCGTCCAGGAACACGGCGCGCCGCTGGAGGAGTTCACCGCCGTGCTGCGCGGGCGGGGCGCCTCGGTCGTCGCGGCGCCCGTCTACCGGTGGGGCCCTCCCGAGGACCCCGAGGCCCTGCGCCGCCTCGCCGAGCAGACCGCCCGCCGCGAGATCCACGCCCTGCCCTTCACCAGCGCCCCCGCCGTCGAGGCGTTCCTGTCCGCGGCCGAACGCACCGACGTGCTGGACGCGTTGCGCGGCGACGTGCTGCCGGTGTGCATCGGCTCGATCTGCGCCCGCCCGCTGCTGGCGGCGGGCGTGCCGTGCGTGTGGCCGGAGCGGGGCCGGCTGGGTGCGCTGGTGCGCACGCTCGTCCGCGAGCTGACCGAGCGATTCCGCCGTGAACTCGTCACCCCTGCGGGGAACTTGGTGCTGCAGGGCAGCGCGGTGCTCGCGGACGGCGCGGCCCTGCAACTGCCCCCGCTGCCCGCTGCGGTGCTGCGCGCCCTGGCCGAGCGTCCCGGCGCGGTGCTCAGCCGCGCGGACCTGCTGCGCCGCGTGTGGACGGGCCCGCAGGCGCGTCCCCTGCCGGACGAGCACGCGGTCGAGGCGGCGGTGGCACGGCTGCGCACGGCGCTCGGGCCGCGCGGCCACCTGGTCCGTACCGTGACGAAGCGCGGCTACCGGCTGGCGGTCGCGCCGTGATGCCGCTGCTGGCCGTGGTGCACGGCACGCAGGACCCGCAGGGCACGGCCACGACGGCCGAACTGCTGCGGCGGGTCGCCCGGTTGCGGCCGGACGTGCCGGTCCGCCTGGCGTCCGTGGACAGCGTGCGGGAGTCCCTGGCGGGCCTCGGCGGTGACGTGGTGCTGGTCCCGCTGCTGCTGGGCGCGGGCCACCACGTCCGTACGGACATCCCGCGGGCCGTCGCGGCGGCCCCGTGGGCACGGGTCCGGGTGTGCCCGCCGCTGGGCCCGCACCCCCTGCTGGCGGTCGCCCTGGAGGACCGCCTGGCGGAGGCGGAGGCGTCGTGCGGGGACGCCTCCGCCGTCGTCCTCGCCGCCGCGGGCTCGACGGACCCGGCGGCGAACGCGGCCGCGCGGACCACGGCCCGGCTGCTCTCGACCCGCCTGGGCCGCCCGGTCGCCGCGGCCTTCCTGCACGGAGGAGCCACTGCCGCCCCCTCCCCTGCCGCGGCGGTGGCCTCCTTCCGGGCGGCGGGCCACGCCAGCATCGCCGTGGCCCGCTACCTCCTCGCCCCGGGCTGGTTCGCCCAGCGCGCGGCGGACGCCGGGGGCTGTGCGACGTCGGCGCCGCTGGGGGCGCACGAGGCCGTCGCGCAGCTGGTGTGGGAGCGGTACGACGCGCAGGTGCGGGCTCAGCCCGCCGCGGGCAGGGTACGGGCGAGCCGCTCCGGCGCCCTCAGCTCCTCCGCCCCCGGGGGCACCGGTACGGCCGCGAAGATCGCGTCCTGCTGGTCCTGAAGTTCCTTCGCCCGCTCGGGCGTCGTGCTCGGCAGGCGCTGCTCCTCGTAGAGCTTGTGGGTCGCCTCCTGGGCCCACTTGCTCTGCGGCGTGTGGAACTGGACCTCGAAGGTGTGACCCTCGAAGGGGTCGCGCCAGGCCGAGTTGACGGCCTTGTACCCCTGCTTCCGCCCCCAGGTGTCGGACCACTTGACGCTGTCGTTGCCCCAGCCGGCCAGCACACCGGCCGCGAGGGCCCGGCCGGCGGCTCTTCACTCATCGGTGCGGCAGCGCCCCGTAAGGGGCGCGGGGAACTGCGCGACCAGCCACGACGCGCCCGCAGATGACGCCCGCTTCATCGTTCTCCCCCGGCTGCCCCTGAAGGTACCTCCAGGGGCTTCGCCCCGGACCCAGGGGTGGTGTGTCGCCTGCAGGCCGTCGGTGGCTGGTCGCGCAGTTCCCCGCGCCCCTTACGGGGCGCCGTGGTGCCGCATGACGAAGATCCGCCGGACGGGCCCCAGGGCGGCGGTGAGGAGGGCGGCTGTGGTGATGCGGTTGATCTGCATCCGGCAGATCCAACCGGAACGGCCCGTTACGGCAGGCCCGTACATGTCCCGCAGGCAAACTTTGACGTGAACGCAGCGGTATGGGGCGCAATACCGTCTGTCCGGAGAGACACTGTTCCGAGGAGGCGGCATGGGCATACGCCACAGAACCCCGCAGCCGACGCGGCCGGCACCGCCGGGCCGGCATCCGCTGCTTCCCTCCCTGCTGGTCGAGGAGCGGGCCCGGCCCGCGCGGATACGCGAGCGGCCCGGGGCCTGGCGGCTGGCCGTGGCCACGGTCTGCTTCGGGGCGTTCATGGGGCAGCTGGACGCGAGCATCGTGACGCTGACGTACGGCGCCCTGCGCAGTGAGTTCCGCGTCTCGCTCGCCGCCGTCGAGTGGGTCTCGCTCGCCTATCTGCTGACGCTGGTGGCGCTGCTGGTGCCGGTGGGCAGGCTGGCGGACGCACACGGCCGCAAGCTGTTCTACCTGTACGGCTTCGCGGTGTTCACCGTGGCCTCGGCCGCCTGCGGGCTGGCCGGTTCGCTCACCGCGCTCGTCGGCTTCCGGGTCGCGCAGGCCGCCGGCGCGGCCATGATGCAGGCCAACAGCGTGGCCCTGGTGACCACCAGCGCACCGCGCGAGAAGCTGCGCAGCGCACTCGGCGTGCAGGCCGCGGCGCAGGCGCTCGGCCTGGCGCTCGGTCCGACGGTGGGCGGTGCACTGGTGAGCGCGTTCGGGTGGCGGTGGGTGTTCGCCGTGAACGTGCCGGTCGGGATCGTCTCGCTGATCGCGGGCCACTACCTGCTGCCGCGCACGCGCAGCCGCACCGCGGCGGCCGGATTCGACTGGCCCGGCCTGGCGCTGCTGGCCACCGCGACGACGTGCCTGCTGCTGGGGGTGTCGGCCGCCTCCGGTCTGCCGTTCCCCGCCTGGGCCGTGGCCGCGCTGTTCGCCGCGGCCGCCGCGGCGGGCTGGGGCTTCGCCGTGCGCCAACTCCGGGCCGCCAGGCCCCTGGTGGACCCAGCCCTGCTGCGGAAACGCGAGATCGCGACGGGCCTGGCCGGGGCGCTGTGCAGCTACCTGGTGCTCTTCGGGCCGCTGGTGCTCGTCCCGGTCGTGCTGACCGCCCGGGGCGCCTCCGAGCTCACCGCGGGGCTGGTGCTCACGGCCCTGCCCGTCGGCTTCGCGCTCGGCGCCACCGGCGCGGACCGGGTCCTGCCGGCCACGACAGCCGACCGGGGGCGGTGTCTGCTGGGCGGGGTGATCTGCGCGGGGACGCTGGCCGTGATGGCCGCCGTGCCGCCCACGGCCGCGGCGCTGGCCCCGCTGCTGGTCGTGCTGGGGCTGGGACTGGGGACGTTCACCCCCGCCAACAACGCGATCGTCATGGCGGCGATACCGGCCCGCTCGTCCGGAACCGGCGGCGGGCTGGTCAACATGGCCCGGGGGCTGGGGACGGCCCTGGGCATCGCACTCGTCACACTCGCCCTCCACCTCGGCGGCAGCGAGACGCCGGGCAACGACGGCCCGCGCTGGGCCGTCGTTGCGTTGTTGCTGGTGTCCCTGCTCGCGCTCGCAGCGGCTTGGCTCGGCGCCAGGCGCTCCGCGGGAGGGGCGGTGCGTCGACTGCGGATTCGTCGTGGCTGATCGCGCCCACGCGGCGGAGCCGCTGGGGGTACCTCCCAGCGGTAGCTGGGGGAGTATTGGCTCCGCGCCCCTTTGGGGCGCGGTCATGCGCGGTCGCCGCGCAGCTGCTCCATCTCCCGCCGGTCGCGCTTCGTCGGCCGTCCCGTGCCGCGGTCCCGCTGCCCGGGCGCCGCGACGAACTCGCGCGGGGGCGGGCTGTTGTCCACGTAGCACTCGACGGCGACGGGCGCGCCGACCCGCTTCCGCACGATCTTCGAGATGACGGCGATGCGCTCGCGCCCCTCGTGCCGCAGCCGCACCTCGTCGCCCACCCGCACCGGCTGGGCCGGCTTGGCGCGTTCGCCGTTGATCCGGACGTGGCCCGCGCGGCAGGCCGTGGCGGCCATGGAGCGCGTCTTGACGAGACGCACGGACCAGATCCAGACGTCGGCCCGCACCGTCCCCTCGTCTGCTGTACTCATGCCCGCACTGTAGGCCACACCGCCGACAGGAAGCCGCGGGCGCCTCTGCGGACACCTGTTCCCGCTGCAGCACGGCTGGTCAGCACAGGCGCGTGCCCCTACCGTCGGACCGTGTCCCTGCCGCCCGCGCCACCCCCCACCGGGGAGCTGCACCGGCCGGACCCGGTCGTGCTGGGCGGCGGCGCCCACGGCACGGAGCTGGGTGCGGCCTTCCACCCGTACCTGCGCGACTGCATGGGCCTGGTCTGCCCGTTCGCGTCCCAGGCACTGCTGGCCGGTGCGGTGCACTACGCGGAACTGCGGGTGACCGGCCGTACGGCGCTGCGGGCCGTGGCGCGGGCACTGGCCGGATATCTGGCGTGGTTCGACGGGGCCTCGCGGCGGGAGCGGGACGAACAGCCCGGGCTGGTGGTGGCGTTCCCGGGGCCGGCGGGGCCGGTGCTGCCGCTCATCGCCGCGGCGCACGAGGTGGTGCGGCCGGCGGTGTACGCGAGGGGCTGCACGTCCTCCCTGCTGCACTCGGCCGAGGCCCCCTGCGCCGTGCCCGCCCCGTTCTGCGTGCTGCGCCGGATCGTTCCGGCGGACCTGCTGCTGTCGATGCGGGTGTCGCGCATGTTCCCCGTGTACTACCGGCTGTACGCGGCGGAGGCCCGGCGCACCCGGCTTCTGACGGCGGACATCTCCGAGCGGTGGAACCGGGCGTGCCGGGAGCACGGCCTGGCGCCCTGACAACAGGCCGCGGACGCTTGTGTGTTGACTTCTCCGCCACCCCGTGCCACTGATGACGTGTTCACATCAGACCCCCCGGCTCTTCGCCCCGGCGGCGGCCCCGCCGCGGACGGAAGGGAGCACGGCGATGAACACGACTTCGAGAACGCACCGCAGGCGGACGGCGGCCGGCGCGGCCCTGGTGGCGGTGCTGGCGAGCGCGGGCGTCGGACTGGGCGCACCGCAGGCCATGGCCGACACCGTGTCCGTCGGCTACACCTGTACCGGCCCGGGCGCGCCCAGCGGCGTCCAGTCCCTGCAGGTCACCATGACGGCTCCGGCGAGCGTCCCGCAGGGCGGCAACGCCGACCTGTCCATCAGCGTCGTCACACAGCTGACGGTGCCCATCGACGTTGCCGCGGGCAGCGTGACGGGCGAGATGACCGTCAACCTCGGCGGCGCCGGATCCGGCAGTGTGACCGCCTCCGGCTTCACCAACCCCGATGCCATACCGAGCGGTTCGACCGCCACCCTCACCGGCGGCACCGCCTCCACCCAGCTCACCACCGCGGGCACGACGACCTTCGCACCGGGCGACGCCGCGGTGCACGTCTTCGGCGTGACGGTCAACTGCACGGTCTCCGGCGACGCCCCGGTCGCCGCGCAGACGGACGTCACCTCCTCATAGCGCACGCGTGAGGGCGGCGGCACCGAAGGAGACGTCGAAGCGGTCGCACCAGATGCTGACGCTCCGGTACGCCTCCAGGTCCAGCCCGGCGGGCAACGGGTAGTTCTGGTCCCCCTTGTTGCCCTTGAGCCTGCCGAGCTCGGTGTGGGCGCCGTCGTCGAACACGAACCAGCCGGCCCGGCCCTCCCGCACCGGAGCGTCGGTGATCAGCACCCGCAGGTCCGGGCCGTTGCTGGTGTCGAGGTTCTCCAGCCGGAGCGTCCGGCTGCCGTCGGGCAGCTCCAGGATGCGCACGGTGCCGCTGGTCGCGTGCTCGTGACTGATGAACTCGCCGGTCGCCAGCGTGCGGGCCCCCTGTTCGCGGGCGACGGGGGCGGCCTCGCGCACGGTCTCGTTCACCCACAGCTTCCACGGCTGGAACCAGACCGCGCCCACGGCGACCGCCACGAGCCCGCCCACCAGCAGCCCGATGCCGACCCGCCCGGTCAGTACCCGTCGTATGCGTCCCATTGCGGCCTCCTGCAGCCGTCCGTCTCCGATGTCACTCGTGAAACGGCGCGCAGGGCGTCCCGTGCTCCGGGAATCCGATGACGGAAGTCTTACGGCGGACGTCCTACGGCAGCGTGAGGATGCGGGGCCCCTCCTCGGTGATGGCGACCGTGTGCTCGACGTGCGCAGCACGCGAGCCGTCGGCGCTGCGGAGCGTCCAGCCGTCAGGGTCGACGACGTATGCGTTCCGGCCGCCCGCCATCAGCATCGGCTCGATGGCCAGGACCAGGCCGGGGCGCAGCGGGTAACCGCGCCCGGGACGGCCGGTGTTGGGGACGTCCGGCTCCTCGTGCATCCGGCGGCCGATGCCGTGGCCGCCCATGTCCGCGGGCATCCCGCAGCGGGCGGCGCGGGCGACCGTGCCGATGGCGTGCGAGATGTCGCCGACGCGGCCGCCGGCGACCGCCGCGGCTATACCCGCCTCCAGGGCCCGCTCCGTGGTGCGGATCAGCTCCAGGTCGGCCGGGTCCGCGGTGCCGACGACGAAGCTCACGGCGGCGTCGCCGGACCATCCGTCGAGCTCCGCGCCGCAGTCGATGCTGACCAGGTCGCCGTCGCGCAGCCGGTAGCCGTCCGGGATGCCGTGCACCACGGCGTCGTTGACCGAGGCGCAGATGACGGCGGGGAACGGGGTGGGGGCGAAGGCCGGCCGGTAGCCGAGGAAGGGCGAGCGCGCCCCGGCCCTGCTCAGCACGGCCCGGGCGGCCTCGTCCAGTTCCCGCAGGCCGACCCCCACGGCGGCCGCCTCCTGTGCGGCGGCCAGCGCGTTCGCCACCACGCGGCCGGCCTCCCGCATCGCCGCCAGGGCCGCTTCCGACTTGATCTCCACCATGTGTGCTGCTCCGATCCGAACCAATTCTTATACCGGTTGGCGCCAAGCGGTATTAATATCACGGTCATGGTGAGAACTCCTCTGACCCCCTGGGAACGGCAGCGCGGCGAGCAGCTCGGCTCGCTGCTGCGGGAGGCGCGCGGGGCGCGCAGCATGGTGGAGGTCGCAGCGGCGGCCGGCCTCTCGGCGGAGACCCTGCGCAAGATCGAGACGGGCCGGGCGCCCACACCGGCGTTCTTCACGGTGGCGGCCGTCGCCACGGTGCTGGGACTGTCCCTGGACCGGGTGGCGGCGGCCTGCGTCGAGGGGCTGGAGGACGAGGTGCGGCTCGCGGGGTAGGGGCCCCGTAAGGGGCACACCCCCAAATCGGCCGATCGGACGACACCCGCAGCCGCCACCCACCCGTACCGTGGGCGGAAGGAGGTGTTCCCCATGTCCCACACCGCCGCAGCCATACGGCTCCTGGCCCGGAACCCCGAGCGCGGCGTCACGGTCCACCGGCTGATGGCGTACCTCGGACTGCCCGCCGACTCCGTCCGGGCCCTGCTCCGCGACCTCCGGTCCGAAGGACTGGTGCGCGACGACCCGGACGGCGAGGCCTGCCTGCCCGCCGGGCCCCTGGCCCCGGCGGAGCCGCCCCTGGCTCCGCCCGACTGCAACGACCTGCGCGCGTCCGCCATGAACTGGGCCGACGCCCTCGCCGCCCGCAGCGGCATGAGCGTCTGCCTGGCCGTGCCCCACCCGGTCGGGGTGCAGATCGTGCACCACGTCTTCCGCCCCGACAACACCCCGCAGCAGCTGCTGACCGGCGGCATCCGCCCCGCCACCAGCGCCATGGCCCGGGCCGTCGCCGCCCCGCACGACCGGCGCTGCGTCTACGCGGCCGACACCGGCCGCCCCGGCGACGCCTCGCTCGCGACCGCGATCCCGTGCACGGCCTCGTACGCCGTGGCCCTGGGCCTCACCGGCCCGCGCCGCCGCCTGGATCCGTCCTGCGACGGATCCGCCCGCTACGCGGAACTGCTGCTCGACACGGCCGACGCCGTCACCGACGCGCTCAAGGGGCGGCCGGCCTGCGGAACGCACGTCGATACGCCTGCGGACTCGTCCCGACAACACGCTTGAACCGGTCCCGGAAGGCCGTCGGGGACCCGAAGCCCGCCTGGGCGGCGATCCGCTCCACGGAGTGCGCGGTCGTCTCCAGCAGGTACTGCGCCTGCTGGATGCGGACCCGGTGCAGCCACTGCAGCGGCGTGGTGCCCGTCTGCTCGCGGAAGCGGCGGTTGAGGGTACGGGCGCTGGTGCCGGCGTGCGCGGCGATGTCGGCCAGCGTCAGGTCGCGGCCGGCGTTGTCCCGCATCCAGCGCAGCAGCGGCTCCAGGGTGGTCCCGTCGGGGGCGGGCGGCGCGTGGACGATGAACTGCGCCTGCCCGCCGTCGCGTTCGAGCGGCATCACGCTGAGCCGCGCGGCGTCGGCGGCCACCGCCGAGCCGTGGTCGCGCCGCACCATGTGGAGGCAGAGGTCGAGCCCGGCGGCCGCCCCGGCCGAGGTGAGGATCGCGCCGTTGTCGACGTAGAGCACGTCCGGGTCGACGTCGATGCGCGGGTACAGGGCCGCCAGGAACGGTGCCGCGATCCAGTGGGTGGTGGCCCGGTGGCCGTCGAGCAGTCCGGCCGCGGCGAGCGTGAAGGCGCCCGCGCAGATGGAGGCGATGCGCGTGCCGCGCCCGGCCGCCCGGCGCAGTGCGTCCAGCACGTCGGCCGGGACGGGTGCGGTGACGTCGACGGTGCCCGGCACGACGATCGTGTCCGCGTCGGCGAGCGCCTCCAGCCCCCAGGGCGCGCGCAGGGCGAACGCCCCGGCGTCGACCTCCTCGTGCGGCGCGCAGACGCGCACCCGGTAGGCGGCCCGGCCGTCGGGGGGCCGTCGGCTACGCGCGGGTCCGGCAGGTGTGGGACGTACCGATCGGCGCCCACCAGGCCATCGCGCACCCGCTCGCCCAGGCGCACATCGAG
>NZ_JBSFWU010000039.1:0-60148 GCF_053594995.1 Streptomyces sp. NPDC002536 | reverse complement strand
TCATTCCGAGCAGGTCACCCCAGAACACCCGGCTCAGGCCCTCGCCGCCCGGCGGTATGGACAGTTGGATGTGGTGCACGCCGCTGAGGGCGAAGCCAGCGTCGCCAGGAGTACGAGGCCATGCAGGCCCCGTCCGTGGGCGGCGTGATGCTGCCCCGCGGCAACGGCGACACCATTCGCCTGTCGCGCGGTGCCTCCCTCACCGACTTCGCGGAGAAGATCGGCGCCAACCCGGCGTCGCTCGTCGCCGTGATGATGAACCTCGGCGAGATGGTCACGGCCACGCAGTCCGTCTCCGACGAGACGCTGCAGCTCCTCGGCGGCGAGATGAACTACCAGGTTCAGATCGTCAGCCCGGAGGAGGAGGACCGCGAGCTGCTCGAGTCGTTCTCCATCGAGTTCGGTGAGGACGAGGGCGGCGAGGAGATGCTCGTCGCACGTCCGCCGGTCGTGACCGTCATGGGTCACGTCGACCACGGTAAGACCCGACTGCTGGACGCGATCCGCAAGACCAACGTGGTCGCGGGCGAGGCCGGTGGCATCACGCAGCACATCGGTGCGTACCAGGTCTCCACCGAGGTCAACGGTGAAGAGCGCGCGATCACCTTCATCGACACCCCGGGTCACGAGGCGTTCACCGCCATGCGTGCCCGTGGTGCGAAGTCGACCGACATCGCGATTCTCGTGGTGGCGGCCAACGACGGTGTCATGCCGCAGACGATCGAGGCGCTGAACCACGCCAAGGCGGCCGACGTGCCGATCGTGGTCGCGGTCAACAAGATCGACGTCGAGGGCGCCGACCCGGTCAAGGTGCGCGGTCAGCTCACCGAGTTCGGCCTGGTGGCCGAGGAGTACGGCGGCGACACCATGTTCGTCGACATCTCCGCCAAGCAGGGGCTGCACATCGACAGCCTGCTGGAGGCCGTGGTCCTCACCGCGGACGCCTCGCTCGACCTGCGCGCCAACGCGGAGCAGGACGCGCAGGGCATCGCGATCGAGGCCCACCTCGACCGTGGCCGCGGCGCCGTGGCCACCGTGCTCGTCCAGCGCGGTACCCTCCGCGTCGGTGACACGATGGTCGCCGGTGACGCCTACGGCCGTGTCCGCGCCATGCTCGACGACAAGGGCCAGAACGTGGACGAGGCGGGTCCGTCGACCCCGGTCCTCGTCCTGGGTCTGACCAACGTCCCGGGCGCCGGCGACAACTTCCTCGTCGTCGACGAGGACCGCACGGCACGCCAGATCGCCGAGAAGCGCGCTGCGCGCGAGCGCAACGCCGCCTTCGCCAAGCGCACCCGCCGGGTGTCCCTCGAGGACCTCGACAAGGTGCTCAAGGCCGGTCTGGTGCAGGACCTCAACATCATCATCAAGGGCGACGCGTCCGGTTCGGTGGAGGCTCTCGAGTCCTCGCTGCTCCAGCTCGACGTCGGCGAAGAGGTCGAGATCCGGATCCTGCACCGCGGTGTGGGTGCGGTCACCGAGTCCGACATCAACCTGGCGACCGGCTCCGACGCGATCGTCATCGGCTTCAACGTCCGCGCCGAGGGCCGTGCCACGCAGATGGCCGAGCGCGAGGGCGTCGACGTCCGGTACTACTCGGTCATCTACCAGGCGATCGAGGAGATCGAGGCGGCCCTGAAGGGCATGCTGAAGCCGGAGTACGAAGAGGTCGAGCTCGGTACGGCGGAGATCCGCGAGATCTTCCGCTCGTCCAAGCTGGGCAACATCGCGGGTGTTCTCATCCGCTCCGGCGAGGTCAAGCGCAACACCAAGGCGCGCCTCATCCGCGACGGCAAGGTCGTCGCCGAGGACCTCACCATCGTCGGTCTGCGTCGCTTCAAGGACGACGTCACCGAGATCCGCGAAGGCTACGAGGGTGGTATCAACCTCGGAAACTTCAACGACATCAAGGTCGACGACGTCATCGCGACGTACGAGATGCGCGAGAAGCCGCGCGGCTGATCACCGCACAGCAACCGGGGCCGGTCGGCGGAATGAATATCCGTCGATCGGCCCCGGCCGTTGCGTGTACGGTGCGAGGAGCGCTGTGCACCAGGCACAGGCACCACACGCCTCCCGGGTGGGCTTCACCCGTCACACATGTATGTAGGGACGCTGTCCTTCGACCTCCTCCTCGGTGACGTCCGGTCGCTGAAGGAGAAGCGCTCCGTCGTCCGCCCGATCGTCGCCGAGCTGCACCGCAAGTACGCGGTCAGCGTGGCGGAGGTCGGCGACCAGGACCTCTACCGCCGTGCCGTGATCGGGGTGGCGGCGGTCTCCGGGGACACGGGGCACCTCACGGACATACTGGACCGCTGCGAGCGCCTGGTCGCCGCACGGCCCGAAGTGGAGCTGCTGTCGGTCAGGCGGCGGTTCCACGGCGACCACGACGACTGAGCACGTCGCGGGCGCCGACAGCACAATGGTGGAAGACGAGAAGGAGTAGGACCAGTGGCCGACAACGCGCGGGCGAAGAGGCTGGCGGACCTCATTCGCGAGGTGATCGCCAAGAAGCTCCAGCGCGGAATCAAGGACCCGCGGCTGGGCACGCACGTGACCATCACGGACACCCGGGTCACCGGCGACCTGCGGGAGGCGACGGTCTTCTACACGGTCTACGGCGACGACGAGGACCGGGCCGGCGTGGCAGCGGGCCTGGAGAGCGCCAAGGGCATCCTGCGCTCGGAGGTCGGGCGCGCGGCGGGCACCAAGTTCACGCCGACGCTGACCTTCGTCCCCGACGCCCTGCCGGAGAACGCCCGGACGATCGAGGACCTCCTCGACCGTGCGCGCTCGTCCGACGCCAAGGTCCGCGAGGCCTCCTCGGGCGCGAAGTACGCCGGCGAGGCCGACCCGTACCGCAAGCCGGACGAGGACGGGGACGCAACCGCCGAATGAAGCACAAGAACACCCCTCCGGACGGGCTCGTCATCGTCGACAAGCCCGCCGGCTTCACCTCGCACGACGTCGTGGCGAAGATGCGCGGCATCGCGAAGACCCGCCGCGTCGGCCACGCCGGGACCCTCGACCCGATGGCCACCGGTGTGCTCGTCCTCGGCGTCGAGCGGGCCACCAAGCTCCTCGGCCACCTCGCGCTGACCGAGAAGGAGTACGTCGCGACGATCCGGCTCGGCCAGAACACCGTGACGGACGACGCGGAGGGCGAGATCACCTCGTCCACGGACGCCTCCGGGGTCACCCGCGAGGCGATCGACGCCGGGATCGCCAAGCTCACCGGCGCCATCATGCAGGTGCCGTCGAAGGTCAGCGCGATCAAGATCGACGGCGTGCGCTCGTACAAGCGGGCACGCGACGGCGAGGACTTCGAGATCCCCGCCCGCCCGGTGACCGTCTCCTCCTTCGTCGTGCACGCCGTGCTCCCGGCCGAGGCCGAGGACGGCACCCCCGTGCAGGATCTGCTGGTCTCCGTCGTCTGCTCCTCCGGCACTTACGTCCGCGCCCTGGCGCGCGACCTCGGCGCCGACACCGGAGCCGGCGGGCACCTGACGGCCCTGCGGCGCACCCGCGTCGGGCCGTACCGCATCAACGACGCCCGGACGCTCGACCAGCTCCAGGAGGAGCTGACCGTGATGCCCGTCGCGGAGGCCGCTGCCGCGGCCTTCCAGCGCTGGGACGTGAACGAGGAGCAGGCCCGCCTGCTGGGCAACGGCGTGCGGCTGCGGCTGCCGCTCTTCGAGGGCAGCGGCCCGATCGCCGTCTTCGGCCCGGACGGCCGCTTCAAGGTCCTCGTGGAGAACGAGCAGGGACGGGCCAAGAGCCTGGCCGTCTTCAGCTGACACCGCTCACCGTGGGACGGGGAGGTGTCACCGGACACGCTCCCCGCCCCACGATCCCCCTCCCACAGCTCTCTATCCATCCCGGGTCCTTGATTCACCCCAACGGGCAGGCGCTCGAAGTGAACCAGGGGGGTGGAAGGGGGCGCGTTCAGGATGTGATCTGGCCTCGCCGATCATCCGCTGCCTACCGTCGTGTGTACGAGCACGGCGGGGAGGTTCGACGGATGAACGGACGGCGGGCCGACGCGGAAGACTCTCTGGTGCGGATCCGCGATCTCGCCGGGCGTGTGCGGGGTACGGGATTCCTCGCCGACGACCGCGGCACGCTGGTCACCAGCCACGAGGTCGTCGACGGTCTGGCGCGTCTCGTCCTGCATGCTCCCGGCGAGCTGACCTGCGTGGTCGGCGCGGAGAACGTCGTCGCGCTGCCCGAGTGCAACCTGGCCCTGGTCCGCACGGAAGGGCTCGCCGTCCCCCCGCTGCCCATCGCGGCGGCGGAGCCGGTGGCGGGCGGGGCGGAGGTCCGGCTGCGGACGAGCCGCTGGCAGACGGCCCGGGTCGTCGGCCACGCCGAGATCACCTACACCGCGACCGACCGCTTCCACCTCCTCGGCTCCGCGCTCGAGCTCTCGCTGCCCGGGCGTGCCCAGCTGCGCCTCGGCGAGGAGGCCACCGGCGGGCCGGTCCTCGACGCGGGAACGGGCGCGGTGATCGCCGTTCTCGGCACCGCCCACCACTCGGACCGCCGCGCGGGCGGCTTCGCGATCCCGCTGCGCGCCGCGGCCCGCACGACGGCCGGCGGCCCGCTCGCGGACCTCCTGGAGCGCAACGCGGCCACCGTCCCGGCCTACGGCAGCGAGCTCAACCTCGCCGGCGCGCTGCACCTCACCGCCACCTCGCTCGGTTCGGTCGTCACCCCGCGGCCCTGGCGCGAGCCGGTCGAACGGCCGGACGCGGAGCGGGAGTTCGCCCGCTTCCTGGACCGCGGGCCGGACGCGCCGGATGCCCCGGAGGAGCACAGCGGACCGGGCAGCCCTGTCAGCCCCGTCCGTGTATTCGGCCTCGTGGGCGACCCCGGCACGGGCCGGACGACCGAGCTGGGCGCACTGGCCGCACGGCGGGCGCGCGGTGCCGAGCCCGCGCCCACCCTCTGGCTGCGCGGCGCCGATCTCCAGGTGGGCGACGAGAGCGTGCGCGACGCCGTCGCGCGCGCCCTGGAGGCGGCCGGCCGGATCGTCTCCGCCTCCGCGGGCGCGGCAGGCCTCGTCGGCGGCACGGCCGCGCCCACCCCGGAGGCCGTCGCCGAGCTGGGCCACCGGGTGGGGCGCCCGCTGCTCGTCCTCCTCGACTGCCCCGAGGAGATGCCGCCCGTCCTCGCCCACGGCCTGGCCACCTGGACCGGGGCCACCGCCGAGTGGCTGGCCGCGACCGAGACGCGGATGGTCGTCGCCTGCCGACCGGAGCACTGGGAGACGGCCGGCGCCCTCTTCCCGCCCGGCATGCTGCACACCCCGGAGCACGGCCCGGAGGGCGACGATCCCCGCGCCCTGCCGCCCTGCTCCCGCATGGGCGGGCTCAACCCCGGCCAGGCCGCCGCGGTCCGCGCCTCCTACGGCATCCCGCCGGATGCGATCGATCTGGCCGACGCCGGGCACCCGCTGGCGCTGCGGCTGCTCGCCGAGGTCCGCGCCGCCCTGCCCGACGGCACCGCGGGCGGCGACGGCACGGGCGAGGCCGCGCCGGACCGGTGGGAGGTCTTCTCCGGCTACCTCGACCTGGTCTGCCTGCGGATCGCCGTCCGGCTCGCCGCCGCGCGCCGCCCGCCCCTGCGCGGCACGGCGGTGCGCCGGCTGGCGGCCCGGGTGGCCGGGCAGGTCCACGAGGCGGCCCGGCGGTGCCTCGGCCCCGGGCAGGGCGAGCTGGAGCGGGAGGCCTTCGAGGAGCTCTTCCCGTGGCGCACGGGCTGGGCCTCGGCCGTCCTCACCGAGGGCCTGCTCGTCCCGGCGGGCACCGGGTACCGCTTCGCGCACGAGGAGTTCGCCGACTGGCTCCAGGGCGCCCACCTCGACCTGGACGCCGCGCTGTACGCGCTGGTCCACCGCTGGTACGAACCGGAGGGCCCGCCCGCGGAGGCGCCCGTCCGGCTGCCGTCCCGGCCGGGCAACGGCCCGGCGCCCGCGCCCGCGGGCCACGTCCCGCCCCCGCCCGGCTCCTCGCCGCGCCCCACGGCGGCCCGCCGCAGGCGGCGCGGCGACCCGCCGGAGCCGCCCAAGCCGCTGCCCGTGCCGCGGCACCGGATCGGCCCGGTCATCCAGGCCCTCCTGCTGCTGGCCCGCCGCTCCGGCCCCACCGAGCTCTCGCGCCGGCTGACCGCGCTGGTCCACGCGGTGGAGACGCTGGCCGGCGGGCGGCGCGGCGGTGCCGGGGCCGACGACCGTGGCAGGGCCGTCAGCGATCCGTCCTGGTGGGCGGCCCATCTGCTGGGCGAGGCGCTGCTGCGGGTCCCGGACGCGACGCCCTACATGGGCGTGCTGAGGCTGCTCGCCGAGCGCATCACGGCCCTCTCCCGGGCCGCCGGGGGCTTCGACAACGACCGGGACCGCACGCTGGGCGGCCTCGCCGAGTTCGGCCCCTGGTTCTGGCTCCGTCTCAAGCTCGACCTCGCCGACCGCCTCGACCTGCTCCGTCTGCTCGTCCCCGCGGACGGCCCGCCCCGCGGCTCGGCCCAGGCGGCCGCCGCCCGGGTCCTGGGCGGCAGCACGGCGGCCCGCGCGGAGGCGGCCCCCAGGGGGCTGCGCGGGCGGGCGGCGGCCCCCGCATCGTCCGGCGAACCGCCGGAGGCCCCCGCGGTTCCCCGGGCGCGGACGTCCAAGTGGGAGCGGGTGGGCCGGATCCCGACCCGGGCGGAGGCCGCGGCGGGGGCCACCGTGCCGGAGGTCTCGCCCGAGCCGTGGACCCGCAGCCCGGAACAGGCCGAGGCCGGCCGGTCCGGGGACGGCATGGCCCCGGAGCCGTCCGGCAGCGCCCCGCAAGAGCCCGCCGCCTCCGCGGCGCCGTGCACCGGCACCGTGCCACCGCCGGAGGCACACGGCACCGTGCCGCCGCCGGAGGCACACGGCAAGCGCCCCGCCCCCCAAGCCAACCGTTTTCTCCCCGCCGTCGCCACCCTCCTCGCCCACGACCCGTTCGCCGCCCAGCCGCTGCTCTGCCGCTGGTTCACCGACGACCGGCCCCTGCAGACCGCGCCCGGCGCCGGGCCCCGCCCCACCGTGGCCACCGCCGCGCAGGCCCTGCTGCACACCCACCGCCGCCGGGCCGTCGACGACCTCGCCGAGGCGCTCGTCGACGCGGGCCACCCGAAGGCCGACGAGCTGCTGGCCGCCCTCGCCGAGGACGAGCCCTCCGCGCTGTGCCGGGCCGTCGACCGCTGGGCGCACGACGAGCGCCTGGAGCGGCACGTGGCCGCGGCCGCCTACGGGCTCGGGACCGCGCACCACGTCACCACGGAAGCCGACCGCGAGCTGCTCCGCTTCTCCGCGCTCGCGCTGCTCGCCCGTCCCGCCGAGGGCTCCCTGCACGGGGCCGCGCTGGGCCTGCTCGTCCTGGACGGCGAGACCCGCGAGCGGCACCTGCCGCAGGCCGTCGCCCGCTTCGCCGCGGGCGACCCGCACCTGCCGCCCGACGTCCTCGCCCCGGCCCTGAGCACGCACCCCGAGCCCGTCCTGGCCGCCTTCCGCGCGCGGCTGTACGAACCGGGGGAGGGGCCCGCGGCCGTGCTGCGCACCCTCGCCCGGGTCACCGCCCCGTCCCTGGCCCGGCACGCCGCCGCGCTCGTGCGGGAGCACGTCGACCACCGTCCCGAGGGCGCGGCGAACGCGGCCGAGTTCGTCGACCGGCGCCTGGAGGACGGTCCGTCGGCCCGCGCGGTCCTCTTCCCCCTCGTCGTCTCGCTGCTGCGCACCCGCCCCCCGCAGGTCCGCCGGGCCCTGGCGCCCGTCCTGGCGGCCCCGGGCAGCGCGGTCTCGCGCCCGCTGCGGCAGGAGCTGCTGGAGGTGCTGCTGGAGCGCGAGGAGTTCGGGCCGTACGAGCGGGACGTCACGGTGCTCGACGCCCTGCTGCGGGCCGTCGCCAAGGGCGCCCCCGAGCGGCTGGAGAGCCGTACCCGTGATCTTGTTCACCGCACCGGCCTGTTGATGTCCCGCACCCCGGAGGGTGCCGCGTGCTTCGACCGGCGGGTCACACAGCTGGCCCGGGAGGTGCCGGTGTTCGGCAGCCAGGTGCGCGGCTGGCTGAAGGAGGCCCCGGCGCTGTGGGCCGTGGTCGTCGGACCGAGCGCCCGGATCCGGCTCACGGCGGATGCACAGCACGTGGAACGGGAGCGGAGCGGGGGTGACGGGGAGGCGACCGACCCGGCCGATGCGGGGCGCCGTGAACCGGCATGGCACTCTTAGTTCTGCGTAATCGACAGACAAAGGTTCGGGTTCGGCGAGGAGCGGGCACAGTGCAGCGCTGGCGTGGCTTGGAGGACATCCCCCAGGACTGGGGGCGCAGCGTCGTCACCATCGGCTCGTACGACGGTGTCCACCGCGGACACCAGTTGATCATCGGGCGTGCGGTGGACCGGGCGCGGGAACTCGGGGTGCCGGCGGTCGTCGTGACCTTCGACCCGCATCCCAGCGAGGTGGTGCGCCCCGGCAGCCATCCTCCGCTGCTCGCGCCGCACCACCGCCGGGCCGAGCTGATCGCCGAACTGGGCGTGGACGCGGTGCTGGTGCTGCCGTTCACGGCGGAGTTCTCGCAGCTGTCCGCCGCCGACTTCGTGGTGAAGGTCCTGGTCGACAAGCTGCACGCCAAGCTCGTCGTCGAGGGCCCCAACTTCCGCTTCGGCCACCGCGCCGCGGGCAACGTCGACTTCCTGAAGGAGCTCGGCGGCACCTACGACTACGACGTGGAGGTCATAGACCTCTACGTCACCGGCGAGGCGGGCGGCGGTCTGCCCTTCTCCTCGACCCTGACCCGGCGCCTGGTCGCCGAGGGCGACGTCGCGGGCGCCATGGAGATCCTCGGCCGCCCGCACCGCGTCGAGGGCGAGGTGGTGCGCGGTGCACAGCGCGGCCGCGAGCTGGGCTACCCGACGGCCAACGTGGAGACGGTTCCGCACACCGCGATCCCGGCGGACGGCGTCTACGCGGGCTGGCTGAACGTCGGCGGCGAGGCCATGCCCGCCGCGATCTCGGTCGGCACGAACGTCCAGTTCGACGCGACGGAGCGGACGGTCGAGGCGTACGCGATCGACCGCGTCGGCCTCGACCTCTACGGGCTGCACGTGGGCGTCGACTTCCTCGCCTACCTGCGCGGGATGGAGAAGTTCGACTCCATCGAGGCGCTCCTGGAGTGCATGGCGGACGACGTGAAGCGGGCCCGCGCGCTGGTCGCGGCGCACGAGACGGCGGTCACCGCGGGCTGACCGCAGGACGGTCGCGCGGACGCTCCGCGGGCCGGGCCGAGGCCCTCTTCCTCGGCCCGGGGCACGCCCCTTACGCTACGGACAAGGCTCTCACGAGCGGGCAATACCGGCAGTTCCGTTCAGTACCTCCGTTACTGAAAGCCAGGTGCCTGTGGACCTTCGGGGAATGCTGCGCGGCGCCGACTCCGACGCCCTGCACAAGGAACTCCAGGACGTCGTACGCAGCGAGGCGTTCCGTCAGGACGGGTGCGGGACCGACCGCACGGCGCGGGTCTACGGGCAACTGCGCGCGGCCTGCGCCGCGTTGGGCCCGGCACGCGAACTGGCCCTGTATCCCAGGAAGTTGTCGGCGTTCCTGGAGTGGACGGCCGTGGCGGCGCCGGATGCCGTGCCCGTGTTCCTGCTCCACTACCAGCTGGCGGTCGGCACCGTTCTCGCGCTGGGCGAGGGCTGTGCCGGACTCGAGGCGCATCTGGCCGAGTTGGACGACGCCTCCGCGGCCGGCGCCTTCCTGGTGACCGAGCTCGGGCACGGCGGCTCGGCCCACGACCTGGAGACGCGGGCGGTGCACGACGCCGCGACGGGGGACTTCGTCGTCGACACGCCGGCCACGCGCGCCGTGAAGTTCGTGGCCAACCTGGCCCACTCCGGCACGGCCCGGACCGGTGTGGTCGCGGCCCGTCTGATCGCCGGCGGCGAGGACCACGGCGTCTTCCCGTTCGTCATGCGCCTGCGGGAGCGCGACGGCCGCCCCGCCCGGGGCGTCACGATAACGCCCCTTCCGGAGAAGCCCTTTCCGTCGGCGGACTGCGCGGCGGTCTCGTTCGACGGGGTCCGGATCCCCGGCCACAGCCTGCTCACCGGCGGCACCGCCGGGTTCCGTGCCGACGGCTCCTTCCGCAGCAGCATCACCGCACCGCGGGAGCGGTTCCGGCACACGACCGGGCAGCTCTACCACAGCCGGACCTCCCTCGCGGCCGCGGCCATGGCGATGGCCCGGGCCGCCCTGGTCATCACCCTGCGGTACGCCGCGCAGCGGCAGGTCCCGGGGCCGGGCGGCGGCACCGTCCCGATGCTCGCCTACCGCACCGTGCAGCGGGACCTGTTCACCGGCCTGGCCCGGGTGTTCGCCGGGAGCCTGCTGGCGGAGCGCGCCAAGGACACCGTCGCCGTGCCGAGCCTGGACCGGGAGGCGGACGAACTGTTCGTCATGGTGATCAAAGTCCTGCTGACCGAGACGGCCCTGCAGACCGTCCAGGTGTGCCGCGCCCGCTGCGGGGCGCAGGGGCTGTTCACGGTCAACCGGATCGCCGAATTCCTCACCGCCTGCCAGGGGTTCGTCACGAGCGAGGGGGACAACCAGGTCCTGAGCATCGCCGCAGGCCGCCGGCTGTGCGCGGACCCCCGCCACGGTCCCGGCGAGGGGTGCCCCGGCCCCGGCGGTCCGGACGGCCCCTCCTTCTGGTCCGCCCTCATGGCCGAGCGCGAACGGCGCCTCGTCCGCAGCGTCCCGCACCACGACACCGCGTACGGTTTCGACGCGTGGAACGCCCAGGTCCTCCCGGCGGCCGCGCTGGCCGACGCACGTGCCCAACGGCTGGCGCTCGACGCACTGGTGGAGGGCGTGGAACGGTGCACGGACCCCACGGACGCCGAGGCGCTCACCCTGCTCGCCGAGCTCTGCGCCCTCGACCACGGCGACCGGCACAGCGGCTGGTACCTGCGCGAGGGACTGCTCACGCCCGCGCAGGCGGCCCGGACCGAGGAGCGCGCGGTCGAGGTGTGCGACCGGCTGGTGCCCCATGTCCCCGCGCTCCTGGACGCGTTCGGCATCCCGGACGACCTGCTGGCGGCGCCCATAGCCGCGGCGGACTACACGCAGGCGTGGCGCGACGTCCTACACCTGACGTGAAGCGGGGTGGGAGGCGATCGCCTCCCACCCCGTCGTGTCACTGCTGGGGGTTGCCGTACCCCGGGTGCGGCTGCTGCGGCTGCTGCGGCGGTACGGGCCAGCCGGCGCCCGGCTGGGGCAACTGCTCCGGGGAGTACGGGGCGTACGGGCCCGGGGCGGCGCCCTGGCCGGGGAGCTGACCGGCGCCGGCCGGTGCCTGGTACGCGCCCGGCAGGGGCGGCGCCTGGTGCTGCGGCGCGGTGCCCGTGCCGGTCCACAGCCCCTGTTGCTGCTGGGCCCGGACGAAGTCCTCGGCGACCATGGCCGAGAGGTTGAAGTACGCCTCCCGGGTCTTGGGCCGCATCATCTCCAGGTCCACCTCGGCGCCCGCGGCGAGGTGCTCGTCGAACGGCACGACGACGACGCCGCGGCAGCGGGTCTCGAAGTGCGACACGATGTCCTCGACCTTGATCATCTTGCCGGTCTCGCGGACGCCGGAGATGACCGTGATGCTGCGCGAGACGAGCTCGCCGTAGCCGTGCGCGGCCAGCCAGTCCAGGGTGGTGCTGGCGCTGCTCGCACCGTCGACGGACGGCGTCGAGATGATGATCAACTGGTCGGCGAGGTCGAGCACTCCGCGCATCGCGCTGTAGAGCAGACCGGTGCCCGAGTCGGTGAGGATGATCGGGTACTGCTTGCCCAGGACGTCTATGGCGCGCCGGTAGTCCTCGTCGTTGAACGTCGTGGAGACCGCCGGGTCCACGTCGTTGGCGATGATCTCCAGCCCGGAGGGCGCCTGCGAGGTGTAACGCCGGATGTCCATGTAGCTGTTGAGGTGCGGGATCGCCTGGACGAGGTCGCGGATCGTCGCGCCCGTCTCCCGGCGCACGCGGCGGCCGAGTGTGCCGGCGTCCGGGTTGGCGTCGATCGCGAGGATCTTGTCCTGCCGCTCCGTGGCCAGCGTCGAACCGAGGGCGGTGGTCGTGGTCGTCTTGCCGACGCCGCCCTTGAGGCTGATGACGGCGATGCGGTAGCAGGAGAGCACCGGCGTGCGGATCAGCTCCAGCTTGCGCTGCCGCTCGGCCTCCTCCTTCTTGCCGCCCAGCTTGAACCGGCCCACGGGGTTCTGCTTCTTCGGCTTGGGCTTGCTCTTCAGCAGCCGCTCCGAGGACAGCTCCACGGCGGCCGTGAACCCGAGCGGCGCCCCGTGCACGGACCGCTGCCGCTGCTCGGGCGTCACGGAGGGCCACCCGCCGGACCGCGGGTCGACCGGCGCCTGCGGCATTCCCTGCGGCATCCCCTGCGGGGCTTCGGCGGACGGCGCGAACGGGCCGCCGGGCTGTGCGCCGCCGGGACCGGGGTAGCCGTAGCCGCCGTTGGGCGGGGTGGCGGGGGCGCCCGGCTGGGCCTCGTACGGCTGCGGGGGCGCGGTGGGCTGCGGGGCCTCGGGGGAGTTGGGGTAGCCGTAGCCACCGGGCGCGGGTGCCGGTGCGCTCGGCGGGGCGGCGGGGAGGGCCGGTCCGTTCGGGTATCCGTAGCCGCCGGGCGGGGTGGGGACGGCACCGTACGGTGCGCCCGGACCCTGCGGGCCCGCGTGACCGTACGGACCCTGCGGCGCAGGGCCGCCCCACGGAGCGTTCGCCGGGGCGGCGGCTGCTTCGGCGTCGGGACGGTCGTGAACGTCCTGCGGGACAGGCGGGGTTGCGGCCTGCGCGGATGCATCCTGCGGGACGGGGGACGGGTATGCGGTGCCGTTGTCGGCGGTGGCCGCGGCGGCGGGCTCCTGGACGCCGGGCGGACCGAACGGGGCCTGGGGGGCTTGAGGAGCCGTCGGCGCCTGCGCGTTGTCGCTCTGCGGGGTGGGCGCGGGCGCGTCCTGCGGGGCGGCGGGCGGCTCGATGGTGGTGCTGCTGTCGCTGCCGTCGGCCGCGGTCTCCTGGGCGTCGGCCTGGCCGAACGGGTCCTGCGGGCCGGCCGGGGACGTCGCGTCGTCGCCGTCCGCAGGGGGCGTGGCCGTGGGCTCCGGGGCGGCCGGGGCCGGGACTTCGTGCGGGGCACGGGCGGGCGCGACGGGCCAGTCGTCGCCGTCCTGCGGGGCAGGGGCGTCGAGGGCCGCCGGCTCATCGCCCTGCTGCGTGGGGGAGGCGCTCGGTGCCGGAGCGGCCACGGGCGCGCCGGGAGGCGGGTACCCGTATCCGTCCTGCTGCGCAGGAATGTGCGGCACCGGCACGCCGGGAACCGCGGGCGCGCCGGGGTAGCCGTAACCGCCCTGCGCTGCCGCCGGGTTGGGGGCGGGAACAGCCGGCGCGGCCGGGGCTGCCGGGTACCCCGGGCCGTATCCGTAGCCGGCCGGCGGGGTGACCGGGCCCTGCGGTGCCGGAACCGGCGGGAAGCCCGGCGGCGGCGTGGCGGGCGCCGCAGGCGGGAAGTTCGGCGGCAGCGGCGGCAACGAGGCCTGCGGCGCGCCCGGAACGCTCCACCCCTGCGGGGCGGAGGGGGCGACCGGCTCGGGCCCGGCCGGCTGCACCGGCTCCGGCTCGCGCGGCGTCACGCCGGGGAACCGCATCGTGGACGGGCTCTGCCCGGCACCGCCTTCCGCGACAGGGGCGGTTGGAGCAGCCGGAGCAGCCGGAGCGGTCGGCGTGGTCGGAGCAACAGGGGTGGCAGGCGCGGGCGGCGCGACCGGAGCCGGACCTCCCGCCTTCGCCGGGCCCCCCGCAGGGGACTGCGTGTACCACGCGGGCGGTGTGTAGTCGATCGTGAACTCGCCCGTGTGCTCCGGTTCCAGCTCGTGCTCGGGATCGTGCCCGGCGCCGGGCAGGCCCTCGCCGGCTGTGGTCCCGGCCGCGCGGATCTCGTCCCGATCGCTGCTCACAATGCCTCCTGCTGGTGTGGTCCGGCGCCCATGATTCCTCGTCGGGGCCGACCTGTTCCTGTCGTCCGACTGTCCGGGATTGCCCCGTCTGCTACGCGACAGGCCCCCGGTGCCGGGGATTCTCCACGTGCGTACGCCCACCAAGACTAAACGCCGCCTGTACCGCGGGGGCAGGCCCGCCCCCGGCGCATCGGCGGCCCCCGGGGTCACCTGCCCCGAATCACCGATTCCATGTGACTTCCCCACTCACCGGCCCCAACACCGCCATATCTGCGCCCGATTCGCTCCGTTTCGGGGGAATGGCGGTGTGGTGTCGGTCACTCCATCCGGCGTGCGGCGCCCAACAGGCCCGTCTCCGGCTCGGTCGGCGTCGTGGCGACGTACGTCCGCGCCGTCCGGGTGCACCACAGGGTGACCCCGTCCGGCAGCGTGGACAGCGTCTCGACGTCGTCCGGCGGCAGCCCCATCGAGCGGCCTATGCCGCGCGCCTCGTCCGGCGAGACCCGCTGCACGCCCACGAGGTCCGCGCCGGACAACAGCCGCGGCGTGGTGGGCCCGGGGTAGGGGAGCAGGGTCAGCACGGACTGCCAGGGCGCGGCGCCGGCCCGCCCGCGCGGCGGCCGCACGCCGCAGTCGCGGACGACGAGCACGGGGCTGTGCACCGAAGGGCCTTGGGGCGGCACGCGGCCGACGTCGTGCAGCGTGATGGACTGCTGGCCGCTGTTGGCGGCCTGCGCCAGGGGCGTCCACAGCTCCCGGCGGCCCGTCTCGACCGCGACCCGGGCGCCCGTGGCGACCGTGCGCAGCGCGATGACCTGAGCCGTCCAGGCGCCGCCCACGAGAACGACCTCGTAAGGAGCCGGCCGGCCGATTCCGAGCACGGCCGGTATGCCGTCGGAGCCGGAGCCGATGACGACCCCGTCGTCGCCGACGGGCAGTTCCAGCGCCTCGAACTGCTCGGGCAGCAGCTCGTGCCTGCCGCGCCGCGGCCCGAGCAGCCCGAAGCCGAGCCGCGGCCTGCGGGGTGCAGACACAGCAGACGCAGGGGACCTCCTCGCCATCAGTGCGTCCCTCCCAGTGGCAGCGTCGCCAGTACGCCCGGCACCTGCTCGTGGTCCAGGCGCACCAGCCCGGCCTTCACGGCCCGGGAGGCGCGCTCCAACGCGCGGCCGACCGTGGCCAGTTCGTCGGCACTGCGGCCGCATATCCGTATGTGGCCCGCCAGCGTCGGCGCGTGCCGCCCGCCCTGCATACTGCCGCGTCCCAGCGTGAGGCTCATCGTCGTCGACAGTGCGGGCATCGACGTGAGCAGCGCGGCCAGCTGCGGCAGGGACGCCGCTCCCGGCCCCAGCTGCGGCCAGCGGCCCACCCAGTACGTGGCGTGCCAGCGGTCGTCGCAGCGCCAGGCCCGCGCGGTCTCCTGCGTCCGCCGTGCGGGCGCGCCCGCACGACTCGCCTGGCCCGCCTGCGCGGTGGCCGCAGGGCTGACGTTCGCGGCTGTGGCGAGCGCGGCCGTCAGCCCGTCCTCGGACAACAGTGACGCGGAGAACCCGGCCCCGCGCAGCCGGCTCGCCAACTGCTCGCCCGCCCGCAGCAGACAGCGCTGCGCGCCTTCCAGCCCGCCGCCCCGCGCCGCGACCGCCTCCGGGCACAACTGCGGGTCGAACTTCAGCGCCACCCACGTGAGCCGGGCGGCCGGAGCGCCCGTCTGCTCCTGCAGTGGCGCGTAGTTGCGGGCAGCCAGCGTCTGTGCGGGCAGATGGGGAGCGGGCGCGGGCAGGGCGCTCTGCACCACCTGGACCGACTCCAGCAGAATCCCGTCGACCTCCATCGCGTCCCGCAGCAGCGCGAGCGGAAGCCCCTTCTCCGTGCGGTGCCGCCGCAGCGGCGCGTCCACCGCCTCGACCTGGAGGACGGCCGTCAGGAACGTCCCGTCCCCGACCACGCCGACCTGCCGCTGCTCGCGGTCCGTGAACGAGCCCGTGCGCAGGGCCGGTTCACACTCGGCCACGGGGGCGAAGCGCGGATCCGTCCCCGGCGGAACCGGCTCCGCGGCGGCCCGGCGGGCCCGCCGCCGCAGCGCGGCCGCCGCGAACAGCCACTCCGCGACGGGCCGGCGGCCGCGGCGGACGAGCGCCAGGAGCAACAGGCCCACGGCGACGACCGCGGCGGGCGCCAGCAGCATCGGGCCGGCGATCCAGCCGAGCAGCACCACGGCGGCCGCGAGCTCGACCAGGACGAGCTGTTGCAATCGCACAGGGCCGACGCTGCCCGCCTGCGTGGCGAGGCGCGGGGCCACCAGGCCCTGCCCGCCCGGGGGGACGGCGGCGGGCGCCGTGGCGGACGCACGCGCCCGGCCCCGCCCGGCAGGCCCCTGCCCGCCCGCGGCACCGCGCCCGCTCCGTACCCGCGCAGCGACACCCATCCCCGCCAACGCCCCCTCAAACCCCGAGCTCCGTACCGGGAACCGCCCCCGGCATCGTGTGTCGATCACTTACCGGCATAGTAGAGGGTCGGTATGACAGCGGGACCGAGGGCGGAGCCCGTCGGCGGACCGCCGACGAAGGCCGGACAACGGGGAGATACGGCGACAGATGGCATCACGCCGGGATGAGCTCAACGCCTACACGTTTGCGAAGAAACGGACGGTTGCCGCGTTTCTGCAACCCTCGCCCACCGGCACGGAGGAGGGTGCGCCGCGCCCGCTGCGCACGGTCCTGCCCGGCATCGTCGCCGGGGCCCTGCTCGTCGCGGGCTGCGGCGCCTGGGGCGTGTTCCGGCCGACCGCACCCAAGGGCTGGGACGACCCCGAGGCGCACGTCATCATCGGCAGCGACTCCACCACCCGTTACGTCGTCCTGAAGACCGACGGCAGGAAGCAGCTGCACCCCGTCCTCAACTTCGCCTCGGCCAAACTCCTCCTCACCCCCGACAAATCCACCGTCATCAAGGTGAAGGAGTCCGAACTCGACAACGGCCACATTCCGCGCGGCCCGACGCTCGGCATCCCCTATGCGCCCGACCGCATGCCCGCCGCCACGGAGGCCGGCAGGAAGAAGCAGTGGGCGGTGTGCGAACAGCCCGGCGGCAACGGCAAGACGACCCAGAAGGCCGTCTTCGTCTTCGCCGACCGCGATCCGAAGCTCAAGAAGCTGACGGGCGCGCAGCGGCTGCACGACAACCAGGCCCTGTACGTCCAGGGGCCGGACGACGCCCGCTACCTCGTCGACCCGCAGGGCACCAAGTACTTGCTGGGCGGCGCCGACTGGAGGTCCGCGGACCCCGGTGACCGCAACCTGCTGCTCCGCTCCGTCTTCAAGGACGGCGCCGAACCGCAGCGCGTCACCAAGGACTGGCTCGACACCTTCACCGACGGCGCCCCCATCGCCTTCCCGGACATCCCGGGCGAGCCGGGGGCGAAGGCCGGGGTGACCACGCTGCCGCCCGCGGCCGACCGTGTCGGCACGGTCCTGGAGGCCCCGACGGGCAACGGCACCCAGAACTACGTGGTGCTGCCCGGAAAGGTGCAGCGCGTCTCGGAGTTCGTCGCCAAGCTGCTGCTCGACAGCAGGAAGCTCGCCGTCCTCGACCAGGCGGGCCGCCCCGCGCGCGTGGCCGCGTCGGCCTTCACGCCGGACGGCTCCGAGTTCGCCGGACAGCAGCACTGGCCCGCCCGCGTGCCGGTCCAGGCCAACTCCGTCGACCCGACGGCGGCCGATCCGAGGAACACCGTCTGCAGCATCTTCGGCGGCCTCGACGACAAGGGCGCGCCCCAGCTGTCCACATGGGCCGGCACCGACTACCCGGCCACCACTCCCGACGGCGCCACCAGCGCGTACGTCACCCCGGGTGCCGGGCTGCTGTACCGCCAGGTGACCGGACACCAGACGAAGAACGGATCGGTCTTCCTCGTCACGGACACGGGCCTGCGGTACGCGGTGCAGTCCAACAACGACAGCGGAACGGGCAAGTCGAAGATCGGCGACGTGGGCAAGCAGGCGGCCGAGGACCCCACCGCGCCGCAGGAGGTCAACCAGGCCCAGGTGCGCCTCGGTTACCAGAACGTCGACCCCGTACCCGTCCCGGCGAACTGGTCGGGCTTCCTGCCGACCGGACCGCGCCTGGACACCAACAGCGCCCGGCAGCCGCAGGGTTCGTAGGGCGAGGTGCACATGAGGACGACAGGACGAGTGGCCGTTCTGCTGGTGCTGATGACCGCACCGATGACGGGCACGGGCACCGCAACGCCGGAGGCCCCCGTGTCCCTGGCGGGCAGGGGTCAGTGCACGTACCCGGCCAAACCCATCAAGGGCACGCCCTGGTCGCTGCAGCGCGTCATGCTCGACCAGCTCTGGCAGGACACGAAAGGCAGGCGGCCGGACGGCCGTCCGGTGCACGTGGCGGTCATCGACACGGGCGTCGACGTCACGAACCCCCAGCTGAAGGACGCGGTCGACACCAGGAGCGGGGCGGACCTGCTCTCCCGGCCCGAGGATCCGGACAAGGGCCCGACGGCGGACGTGGTCGGCCACGGCACGAAGGTGGCGGGCATCATCGCCGCCCGCCCGCAGCCGGACACGGGCTTCGTGGGCCTCGCCCCGGAGTCGGTGATCATCCCCGTCCGGCAGAACGACGAGAAGGGCACGGGCACGTCGAAGACCCTGGCCCAAGGCATCGCCAAGGCCGTGGCCGACGGCGCGGACGTCATCAACATCTCGCAGGACACGACGAAGCCGCTGAGCCCCGACTCGGACCTGGAGCTCGCGGTCAAGGACGCGCTGGCCAAGGACGTCGTCGTCATCGCCTCGGCGGGCAACGACGGCACGGACGGCAGCGTGAAGGAGACGTATCCCGCCGCCTACAAGGGAGTTCTGGCGGTCGGCGCCTCCGACCGCAACAACGAGCGCGCGGTCTTCTCCCAGGCGGGCGACTTCATCGGCGTCGCGGCACCGGGCGTGGAGATGGTCTCGACGGTCCCCAAGGGCGGCCAGTGCGCGGACGACGGGACGAGCTTCTCGGCCCCCTACGTCGCCGGTGTCGCCGCCCTCATCCGTGCGAAACACCCGGACTGGAAGCAGTACCAGGTCGTCGCCCAGATCGAGCAGACCGCGGAACGGGCCGTCAACGGCCGCGACCGCTACATCGGCTGGGGCGTCGTGGACCCGGTCCGCGCCCTCACGGACGACGGGTACCCCATCGACGCGGTGACCCTCGCCAAGGGCCCGGCCCACGACGTCCACCCGCCGGCTCCCGCCCGCCTGGCCCTCGGTGAGACCCCCGAACAGCGTCAGGAACGTCTGGCCACCTACGCCCTGGGCGGAGCGGCGGTCCTGGTCGCGGCGATCACGGGCGTGGCCGTCGTGGTGCGCGACCGCAATCGCAACCGCCGCCGTAGGCCTGCCGCTTGAGGCTCCGGATGACCCGGCCCCCATTCACACGAAGGAACACCCACTCATGACTGACCCCGTACCCCCACAGGGGCCGGGCGCGCAGCGCACGCCCCAGGTGTGGGATACGCGCTTCGATCCACCGTCGTCATCGTCACCGGGCCCGTACGGGCCGTCCGGGCCGCAGGGGTTCGGGCCGGCTCCGGTCTCGTTCGGCCCGGCCGACGGGGGAGGCGGCACGGGTGGCGGCCCGGGTGCCGGCCGCGGACGGCGCAAGGCGCTGATCGTCGTCCTCGCGCTCGTCCTCGTCGCGGGCCTGGGCGGGGGAGGCTGGCTGCTCTGGAACGGGCATGGGAAGGCGGCGAAGAAGCGGAACGCCGGGCCTGCGGAGTCGGCACAGGTCGACACCCGGCTGGACTGGATGATCCCGACCCCGGACAAGGAGAAGGGCGCCGACGTCCACGCCTCGAACCCGATGACCTGGTTCGCGCACGGCAACATCATCCGCACGCGCGACCGGCAGATCACGGCCTACGACATCGAACACGGCAAGGAACAGTGGAACGTTCCACTGGCGGGGGAGGTGTGCAAAGCGGCACGCCGGGCCGACAACGACATGGTGGCGGTGCTGTACGAAAAAGAGAAGTACAAGTGCAACAACCTGATCGTGGTGGACATCAAGAGCGGGCGCGCGAAGTGGGACGAGAAACTCCCCTCCTACTCCACTGACGGGGAGTACATCGACCCCCAGGTCCGCCTGTCGCGCGGCACGGTCAAGGTCATGGGGAAGAGCGAGTCGGCGACCTTCGCGGTTGCCGACGGGAAGGTCCTCGACCATCCGAAGACGAACGTCATCTACGACTGCGCGGAAACGGATGCCCCGACGGATGGAACGATCCTGATATCGGTGGTCAAGTGCGAGAGCAGCAACCGTGAGTTCCTGCGGAAAATCGATTCCGCAACCGGTCGGGTGGACTGGACGTGGAAGGCCCCGGAGGGCCTCGACATCCTGTCGGTCCCGTCCATCGACCCGGTCACGGTCGCCGTCGGCAAGAACGAGGCGGACGGGCCGACCGACCTGTTGAGCGTCGACTCCCGGGGGCGCACACAGGCCACGTATTCCCTCACCGGGCAGGCGGGCGGACACGTCTCGGTACGGGGCGACACCGCCTATCTGGCCACCCAGCCGAAGGAGACCTCGGCGGGCATCAAGCAGAACGAGATCCAGGCCATCGACCTGAAGACCGGGGAGAAGCGCTGGTCCAGCACCGCGGGCGGGAACCGGATCAACAGATCGCTCGATTTCGACGGGGACAAGCTGCTCGTCTACCAGGCACCCCAGGCGGGCGAGGGCGGAAAGCTGGTCGACCTCGACCTGCGCGACGGCTCCCCGTCCGTCCGCAAGAAGCTTCCGGCGGAAAGCAGCTCGATCCAGTACGACGCGGATTTCGGCAGTGAGATCTATCTGCAGGACGACCGGGTCTTCATCGTTGCCGACATCGCCATCCCGAGCAACTACCTGATCATGTCGTTCAAGTGACGGCCGACGACCGCACCGCACCGCACACGGAGATGTACCTGTGTCCCAACCACCACCGTACGGACCGCCGCCGTCGCGGCCTTCGCTGTCCCAGTTCACACACTCCGGCATCACGAAGACCGGCTCGGGACGGCGCACGTACTGGGTCATCGGCCTGGTGATCCTCCTCGTGCTCGCGGGCGGCGGCGCCTATGCCCTGTGGGGCAGGACGGGCAACGGCCCGGCGCCGAAGACCGGCGGCTCCGGTGCAGCACCGGGAGCCCTGGCATGGAGCACGCCCCCGAGCACCGAGCCGTCGAAGAACTCCCGCAATGCGTGGGGCACTTGGTTCACGCAGACGACGGTGGTGAAGGCGGAGCCCGACACGGTGACGTCCTACGACATCAGGACCGGCGAGAAGAAATGGTCCCTGGTACTGCCCGGCACACAGTGCGCGGCTTCGCGGGACGTCGACGCGGACCGTGTGCTCCTCGCCCTCAGATACACGGACGCCTGTGACGCGATGACCGTCATCGACATCCGGCGGGGCAAGGTGCTGTGGACACAGCCGACCGTTCTCCTGAAGGCCGACGATCCCGAAATGGACAACTTCAGGCCGGACAAGTGGCCTGCCGACCTCGCCGTGTCGGTCAGCCAGGGACACGGCCTGATCAGCTGGGCCACGGGCGCCCACATCGTGCGCCTCTCGGACGGCCAGCTGATCGGCGACACGGGAAAGCAGGACGCGTGCACCGACGTCGGCACGGCCGGCGGAGCGCAACTCCTCACACAGAGGTTCTGCGGACACCGGGCGACGTTGCGTTCCCAGAACCTGAAGTCGCTGGCAAAGGGCAACTGGCAATGGGACGGCCCCGAGAACCAGACGATCTCCGACATCCTCTCGACCAAACCCGTGGTGCTGCTCATGAGCGACGCGGACGGCAAGAACATCGGCAAGCCCACCCAGCTGATCGTCCTGGGCGATACGGACGGCAAGGAACGGGCACGCATCCAGCTCCAGCACGACCATGAGAACAGCTACTGCACATCGAGCATGAGCAGGTGCGCGGAATACCTGGTCGCGGGAGACACGGTGTACGTCGCCGGAAAGGGCTCGACGACGGCGTACGACCTGTCCAACGGCCGTGAACGCTGGACGTTCAAGGCGGACGAGAACCGGCTCGCACTCCCGGTATCGGCCGACGCCGAGGAAGCCGGCATCTACGTGGCCGCGACGCCGGAGCGGGAGGGCAAGCTGATCAGCGTGGCAACGCGGACGGGCAAGGAACTCCGCACCACGGACAACACTCCGGACCTCCGGACGACCGAATGGCAATTGGCGCACAGCAAGAGCGCGGTCCCGTATCTGGGTGATGGACGCCTGTTGGTGGTCAACGAGGGCCTGCTGGAATCGCAGGACAACGATGTGATCGTGGCGATCGGGGCGCGGACGGGGCGCGGCTGACACGGCTGTGGGGGCGTGCCGGTGGGCACGCCCCTGCCGGCCTCTGCCGACTCAGGACTCCGGCACCTCGGACTCCGGCACCTCGATGTCGAACTCCCCGTCCCGCGCGCCGAGTACAAAGGCACGCCATTCGGCTTCGGTGTACCGCAGCACGGTGTCGGGATCCTCGGACGACCGCATGCCCACGGCGCCGCCCGGCAGATAGGCAATCTCGACCCGCGCCATGTCGGGCGGGCTGTCGGGGGCGCTGAGCCACTCGACCCCCGAGATGTCCATGGCGTACAGCTCGTCTTTTTCCTGTTCGGTCGCCACTGCGCGGGGCTCCTCGATCGACGGTACGGACGGTAGCGGGGCCGACGCTAGCAACCGGGGCGGGGGCGGGACAGGGGTTCGGGCGACTCGGCCGTTATGTGGTGGGGGATCGCCCTTGCGGGTGACTAGAGTTGACGGTGGTGCTGGGTAGCACCTGTATGGGGAGGGACGGGGTGGACAACCGGGGTTCGGGCGGCGGGTACTTGGCCAAGGAGGCCGAGACGCTGACGACGTTCAAGGGGCGCATCGACGAGCTCTTGGCCAAGCTGGAGAAGTCGTCGGCGTCGCCGAAAGCGATCGGCGATCGCCGGATCTCCAGGGACGCCTATGGCAGGGGCTTCGACTCGGCGCACGATCTTGCTGGGCTCTACGACAAGGTCCATGGACGACTGCAGGAGCTGTCGAAGCTCTTCGGGGACCAGATCGAGGCGGTGGGCCTCGCGGCGCTGATCTCCGATCGCGGATACGACGGTGTCGATGCGGAACAGGCGGCGCGCATGCGGGCGATTCAGGAGAGCACGCAGAAGCAGTACCGGAGCCCGAAGAGCGGCGCAGCGCAGCAGCACACCGGCGATGCCGGCGGGGCCGACGGCTTCTAGGGGGATCGAAGAGATGAGTGCGGGGAAGTTCGACGGACTCAGCCACAACGAGCTCTACGCGATGGTGGCCGATGCCAGTCCGAGTCAGCTGACGGAGATGGGCTCGGCGCTGAGCGAAGCGTCCATGGAGCTCAACGCGATCAGCGACCTGCTGCGGCATCACGTGGAGCGGGTCAAGTGGCAGGGCGAGGGTGGCGACGCGTTCCGCGAGTGGGGCGGGGAGATGGTCAAGCAGGCCGCCAAGTTGGCCGACTACACCGTCTTCGCGGGCAGCTACATCGGCCAGGCCGGCGACGGCCTGTCCGAGGTGAAGTCGGCCATGCCGAAGCCGGATCCGGCTGCGGAGTGCTTGACCGATCCGGAGAAGGAGCAGGCGCGGCTGAAGGTGACGGAGTCGCATCGTCAGGAAGCGATCAACCTGATGAACAAGCTCGACTCCTACTACCGGGTGGCGCATGAGGGGCTGGCTGGGTTGGAGGAGCCGGAGTTCAGGCCGATTCATCTGGCCGAGATTGGTGTCGGTGAGTGGGAACGACCCTACGACGGACCGGAAGTTTTTGGGGGTAAGGGAATGGGAGGCAGCGGCGCTTACACTCCTCCGACCAGTGTTGCAGCTGACTCGACCAGGACTGCGCATGCCGCCGGGCCGCAACATCAGGGCAGCGCAGTGGGTGCGTCTGCAGGAGTGATGGGCGATGCAGTAGTTGGTGCGCACCCTCATTTTCCTTCGGGAGCGGACGGTGTCGCGGGAACGGCTATTGACTCGACCGGGATTGCTGCCCCGCCATCGAATGCAGGGATGAGGTCGGGTAACGCTGTGGCACCGGGCACCCTGAATCAGGCTGGTGGGACTGGGCCAGTAGGGCCCGTTACGCCGAGCGCGCCGCTTCTGGGCATGCCTTCTTCTGGAGCAAGCCGAACCGTAGCCGAACTGCCGGGTGGTTCCAATGCGGTCGGGAGTTCCAAAGGCGGTATCTCGGTACCGCGGTATGGCGGCATTCCCCGAACCGGTGCAAGTGACGGAATCATCGGCGGCACGCCGACACGGTCAGGCGGTGATGTCGGCGGCCAGCGGTTGCCACGTGGGACGGTTGTCGGAGAAGAACCCGGTGCGATGAACCGGGGCCCCGCGGGGGCGGGGGGACATGCCGGTGCGCCTGCTGGTGTCCCGAGCTCGGAACGATCCGGACCGAGCCGTAGGTTGGCCAGGGAGCCGGGCGGTGTTGTGGCTGGCCCGTACGGTAGCGGGCAGTTGCCGTCGACAGGGTCGAGACTGCCACGGGGAACCATTGTCGGGGCGGAGCACGACATCCGCGGTGGTGCCACAGACATGCCTCGTACATGGCGCGGAGATCGCGAGGACTTCACGCCGGGCGGTTCTGGGCTTGTGCGCGAGAATCCGACCCCGGGACCGCTGCACTCCGGTGCCGCAGGGGGCAGCGGTAGCCGTCGTCGCGCTGTCAGTAGGCCCGATTACCTTACAGAGGACGAGGAAACGTGGTCGGGCGGCCGGCGCGATACTGTCCCACCCGTCATCCAGTGACTCACTGCCCGGCTATTCCAAGGAGAAACCGACTCATGTCGCCCACGACCAGGACGGGCCGACAGCGTGCGGTTTTTGCGTTGTCTGCACCGAGCGTCGTACTCGTGTCGCTCGGCGTCCTGGCTCCCCAGGCGACAGCGGACGATATGCGCTCGCGGGAGTGGCACTTGGATGCCATGCAGGCGGATGACATGTGGAAAGTCAGTCGAGGAGAAGGTGTGACGGTCGCAGTTCTCGACTTCGGCGTTGACGCATCTGTTCCTGAGCTCAGGGGTCAGGTGTTGGACGGCATCGACCTGTCCAGCGGGCCAACTGGCGCTGATCGTGATGAAGATGGACACGGCACGAACATGGCGACCCTGATTTCCGGAACAGGAGCGGACGGTGGCGTACAGGGACTTGCGCCCGGGTCGAAGATCTTGCCGGTCAAGGTTGCTGGCAAAAGCAACCAGGTATTCACTGACTCTGACTCTAAGTGGGACAGGGCGATTCGCTACGCGGTGGATCACGGCGCTCGGGTGATCAGTATTTCAATGATCTCTCCTGGGCTCGTTGGCGATTCAACGAGGACGGAGGCGGCGGTCAAGTATGCCCTTGATAAGGGCAGCCTGATCTTTGCTGGTGCGGGAAACGACGGCGACAAGGGAAATGTTGAAAATTTCCCGGCATCGTTTCCTGGAGTGGTGTCAGTAAGTGCCGTCGACAAGGATCGTAAGGTCACAAAGTGGTCGAACAGTGCAAGCCATGTGACGCTTGCGGCTCCCGGCGAGAATATTCCGGAGCGTTGCACCAAGGCCTCTGGCTTCTGTGACTCCGGGGGAACGAGCCAGGCCACGGCCCTCGCCTCCGCCTCCGCAGCCCTGATCTGGTCCAAGCACCCTGACTGGACCAACAATCAGGTCCTGCGCGTCATGATGGACACGGCTGGCAAGCCGGCTACCGGAGGAGTGCCCAGCATCTACCTCGGTTACGGTATCGTCCGCCCCCGCAAGGTCCTGGTGGACGGCGAAGGCAACCCGGGCCCTGCGGACGTCAACCCGCTGCTGGCGGCCAGCCAGTCCGCATCGCAGAAGCCCTCTTCCTCCGGTGACGCGAAGCCGTCGGGTTCGGCCCATGACTCCGCGGCTGAGTCAAAGCAGGATGAAGGCGGTACGGCCTTTCCGTGGCCGGGCATCGCCATCGGCGCGGCAGTTGTCGCCGCGGTCGCAACCGGCATCGTGTTCCTGCGGCGGCGCGGACAGCGCTAGTCGCGACAGCACAGCCCACAACTTGGCCCGAATGTAATGGCCATATCAGTCAGGCAAGGGTGAGCCGAACAAATTCGGCTCGTACGTAACTCATGGGGGAAGGCGAAGCATGTCGAACATTCAGCAGATTTCAGACGAGTCGTTCAACAAGTTCGAGAACACGCTCAAGGAGGCCAGCGCCGCTCTCTCGGCCAACCTGAAGTCGCTGGTCGGTGTCATCGACACCGCCAAGGGGGCATGGCAAGGGCAGGCCGCCGATGCATTCGTCCAGGCACAGCACGCCCTGAACGAGGACCATGACGCACTGCGTCGCCTGCTCGACGGTATTCACGAGGCAGTGAGCCTGACTCGCAAGTCCGCCCACGCCAACGACGGCGACGTCATGGCAAGCATGCGGGCCATCGACGTGAATGGCGCTGCTCCGGGGGGCCACCTTGCCCCTCACAGCCACCAGACAGGGCTGAGCGCTGGCCTTGACAGCAAGCTCAACCTCTACTGAAGCGCCAAAGACAAGAATCAACCAAGCTATTTCACGAAGGTGGGGGACAGCATGTCCGACATCAAGGTTGTCTACGGTGGCATGGAGCACACCGTCGGCGGAATCTCGGCCGCTGCCAATGTGGTTCAGCAGCAGCTCGACACTCTCTGGAAGGCCGTCAGCGATGTGACGCACGGGTGGCAGGGTGAGGCCGCTGACATGATGCAGGCTGCCAAGAGTCAGTGGGACGCCCGTGCCCAGCACATCCAGCAGGTCCTCGAAGACGTCGCCAAGAAGGTTGACCACGGCAGCACGTCCTACCGCGAGACCGACCGTAAGGCTGCTGGGCTCTTCTGAGCAGCGGCACCGAGCAGGGGACAGTGGGCTGGAGTGTGCCACTCTCCCCTGCGTGTGCCGCGCTGGCACGGTGGGCTAACCACGGTGAGCCAACTCTTCATGCCGGTCAGGCCGGTGATCCTGCAGCAGGCACCGACTGCGGCGTTCAGACCAGCTGAACGCCCCCCCACCTGGCGCCCAGCCGCGGAGATCACGACTCGGCGCCCGCCGGATGGCTGCCCACGGTGCGGGCGACATGTCTGAGCAAGGCATGCAAGACCGCAGGACGCACTGCGAGAACGCCGGCCGGGCGGTCGCTCTCCCGAAGACGCACCGTTCTGTTGTGGTCAACAGCCAATTCAATGCAGTCGTCTTGGCCACTGCCACTGAACGATGACTTGCACCATATGAGGTCAGGCATGGGATCCTTCAGAGCTTCTGCAGGAGGTGCTGTACCAAACTCAGCGAGTCTTGAGGAGCATGAGACCCACGGCTGCTCCCCGAGTCAATCGGAGGAAGTGCCAGTTCGGCCAGATCAACAAAGATCCCTGCATATTTGGCTGCATGTTCCCGCTCTCGAAGGACAGCAGAGCTCACCGGCTGCTCCAGCCGTACTGTGTCCAACTCTGCTGTGGACCCGCCGTAGATGGCAAAAGATCGGCTGACCGCAGAGAGGGGTCCTGCGCAGAACGGGAAGATCTGCACGGTGACGTGGGGAAGCTCGGCTGCTTCAACAAGCCGGGCAAGCTGAGCATGCATGACCTTGGGGCTGCCCACCCGGGTGTGGAGGGCCCCTTCGTGAATCACGGCGTGATACGCAACCGGGGAATCGCCCCGTAGAACGCGCTGTCGCTCCATGCGGAACTCGACATAGCGATCGACAGGAGCGTCCTTGCCGTCGGCCGTTTCGCAAACAGCCCGCGCATAGTCGGGGGTCTGCAGCATGCCGGGGATGAGCAGCAGTTCATGAGCACGGATGCTGCCGGCGCGCGCTTCCAGTTCTGCCAGATCGAGGATCGGCAGCCCCATCACGTCACGGTAGGCATCCCACCAGCCCTTGCCGCGATCTTGCGCCATGATCATGAGCCCCTCGAAGAGAGGGCCTTCGGAACAGCCGTAGGCGCGAAGAAGTTTGTGCAGCCCGTTGCGCGGCACGTCGACTCGCCCTGACTCGATGTTGCTCACCCGCTGCCGGTCGGCATCGATGACCGCTGCGGCCTGGTCGCCGGAAAGACCGGCGCGAGTACGCAGCCGCCGCAGCTCGGCGCCCAGCCGCCGCTGCCGTTCGCTCGGTTGGCTCCTGGGTGGCATGCATCCCTCCTTGGTGGCGCCCACAGTCTCGCCCGCCCCACGACTCGTGGTCCACGCAGGCGTTCCCGTCCCACTCGTCCGAAGGAGGAACAGGGGAAGAGGTTGCAACTTACGCAACCACATCCCTAGCGTCGAAGACGAACCGCCCTACCCGGCCCATAAGCCGGAAGTGCACCGCGCCCGCTTGCCGTCCGGGCGCGGCACCGCCACCGCATCCACCGGGAGGGCAACGGTGAACCCGAGGAGCCACACTATGTGCCCCATCACCACCACACGCCTCACCCACCCCCGCCCCGACTTCTTCCTCGTCTTCCCACCGTCTGCCGCCTGGGTCCGCACCGCCCGGGAAGCCGTACGCACGGCCCTCACTGCCGCTCATCGCGACGACCTCATCGATCTCGCGCTGCTGCTCACGTCGGAGGTCGTGACGAATGCGGTCAACGCCTGCCGCCGCAGCGGCTGTTCGGCGCCCATCAGCCTTCACGCCGACTGGGCCCCCGGCGGGGCGCTCCACGTACTCGTCCACGACGGCGCCCCAGGTGTCCCGAGCCGACGACAACCCACTTCCGTCGAACCGGGTGGCAGAGGCCTGTTCCTCATCAGTGCTTGTGCTGAGGAGTGGGGTGTATGCCGACACGGACCTGGGCCCGGCAAGGCAGTCTGGTTCACGCTGGTGCGCTGACCGGAGGCCGCCTGGACCGGAGAGCCTGCTCCCTGGTCTCATATCCTCGCTTCCGTTGCTTCATCCGCGAGGCGAACTCCGTCCGTAACGAAGTGCCCGGCAAGCCAAGCAGCGGAAGAGGCCGACCGGCGAACAACAGTGACCGCGGCTGGGGTAGTACCAGTCGGCGGGATGAGTCAACCATCCCGGGGGCGCCACTGCATCGCACAGTCGCGGGATTCACCGACCGGTCACCACTTGCCCATGCGCATCACTCCGCGCCAGGTCCATCCCGCGCCGAGGACCGCGTCCCGCAGAGGGTTCTTCATATCCCGCGTGTCGTAGCGGAACGTCTCGACCTTGTGTCGACGGCCGTCGGGTCCGCGCTCGTAACCTCCCCTCCAAGAAACCTCGAGTACCTGCCCACGGCTGTACTCGCGCGACTCGGCCCATACGCCTGGGTTCCCCGCCCACGTCACCGTCCACTGCTCGTCGACGGATAGCACTTCGCGCTTCAAGGGGACGAACCGCATTCGGATCTTGAGCTTCCGCTCCACATGCTTAGGGGAGGAGGAAGAGCCGTAGGCGGGCTCCCAGACCTGCCACTCGGCCACCAGGTCGGCCTTGTCCGCGGAGTGGGCGTGACGCACGACGAACGGTACGTCCGGGCCGTTGATCGCGAGGAGTGCATCCCGCAGCTCCATGGCGGGAAGTGGTGTGACGCCACTGTCGGGGTACTTGGTGCCGGTCATCTTGTCCCGGATGCCGTCCATCTTCTTTCGAAGGCTACCCATCGCTAAGCCCCCGCCCCGGTGTTCGGGCGCACCGTGCGTACGAAGTCTTGGAAATCACCCAGGACGCTCTCATGCTGGGCTGTGGTGGCGGTCAGAGCCAGGCGGATCACTGCGCGCTTGTGCGGCTCCTCGGTGTCCGGCATGGACAGGTACACCTGGGATTGCACGAGGTCGTGGCGGGCGGCGCCGACGACGGCCGAGAAGGTCACATGCTGGGCCAGGGCAGGTACGTCGGCGGAGCCGGCTTCACGGCGGTCGGCCACCACCACCAACTCGGCGATCGTGCGCAGGCGCTCCACCGATTCGTCGGCGAGCTCGGCCAACGTCGCTTCGTCCGGCCGGTATTCGCCGTCGACGGTGATGTTGGCGGTGAACCCGCCGTCGGGCTGTGCGTACACCGCGGCGAAGGCGACGCCTGTGGCGTCGAACCCCTCCGGACGGGCCGGGAGCCAGCCCTCCCGCAGGCGGAATTCGATCGGCACCGGCAATTTCATGGCCACCCCGGGCCGTCCTTCCGTGGAGAAGTGCATCAGAACCAACTGGTGACGGTGTGCTTGACGGAGCGGGCGGCGTCACCGACTGCCTCGGCCACATCGTCGGCGGCCTTGACCAGCTTGTGTGGGTCGACGGTGATCTCGAGTCCCACTCCCGCGCCCTCTCCAGGGGAGGCGCCCGCCTTGCCGCCGAGCTTCCACACCCCGGTCTCCTCGTCTTTCTTGAGTCCCCACCAGGCCTCCTCGCCAGGGCCCTCCCATTCCTCGGCTGTGGCGCCGATGCCGATCCCGGCAGCCTCCAAACCCCCGGTTACGCTGGTCTTTTTCCCGGCGAATACCTTCGCGCCGACGGTGAACTCCTCTTTGGTGGCCTTGGCGTTGAGCACGCCTTCGGCACCCTCGAACCCTTCGGCCCGCCCGTAATATCCGACCTGCCCGTACTCGGCCCGGCCCTCGGCCATTGCCCGTTGCCCCACGGACCCCTCAGCCTTGGCGGCGGCGCCTTTTTCGTTGAAACCGTAGTTCGCGGAGGCCCTGGCTCCCCCGTAGACGTCGGCGGACCCCGAGAGCTTCAACGGCCCGTTGGAGGCGGATCCTTGCGCGGTGATGTGGAAGAGGTCGGCGTACGCCTTGACCGAGCCCTCCTTGCCGGACTTGGGGCCGTCGGAGACGGAAAGTCCGACAGCCGGACCGGTCACCGTAACCTTGCCCTCGGTCTTCCACCCGTCAGTCTTCGTGGCGACCACATCCGGCGCTCCGGCCTTCTTCAAGTCGCCCTCGGCATGGGCGTTGAACCCGCTGAAGGCGCCGACGCCCGCCGAGGCGTCGGTCGCGGCGCGGCCCAACGCCCGCTTGACGCCCTGGTCGACTTCGTCCACGGCATGCACCGCCCTGGCGATGGTGTCGGTCCACTCCTGCTCCGCCTGCCGGGCCCGGGCCACGAGCGTCGGGTAGTCCGGGTCGTGTTGGAGGGCGTACTGATCCTGCGCGGAGAGCTTCTCAAAACCGACGTAGGTGGCCTTCCCCGAGCTGTCGACCTTGAAGTCCTGCACCTCGGCCTCGGCAACCAGATCCTTCACGGCCTTCTGCAGCCCGGTCAGCTCGGTGTGCGCCTGCCTGATGAGGCCGGCAACGGCCAGTGCCTCCTTCTGCGCCGCCGCGTATTCGGAAGCCGTAGCAGCAGAGCTGTCCTGATGCGCGGCGAAGGCCTGCCCCTGCCACTTCCCGTTGGCCAGGGCGCGTTGCACGTTCTTTTCGTAGTCGCCCTTCAGCTCGCCGAAGCGCTTGCCCATCTTCTGCCAGGCCTCGGACACGTCCAAGAGCGGCGAGAGATCGGTGGTCATCACGTCCTGGTAGCGCAGTGCCACGGTCGAACCCCTGGTCAGTACCGGTCGAGACGGCTGCGGAAAGGTTCCTGTCCGACGCCCGTCGAGTTGAATTGCGCGCCGATAGCGGTGTCCTGGCCCAGGAAGAGGGCGTTCGTGCTGCGCAGCGCGTCCAGCTCCCGATGCAGCCGGTCCATCAGGCGGTTGGCCTGCCCTTGCCACAGGGACATCGCTTCCGACAGGCCCTCGGCCGTCGCCCACGCGGACAGCCCGTGCAACCCGGTGTCCGGCTTCAACAGACTCGACTGCAGAGGGTCCGAACCGGCCAGGGGCGGCTGCACCTTGCTGCCGCCTTCCCCCATGCGGCCGGCGGCCTGGGTGTCCGGCAGCAGGTGCTGCTGCATGAACGTTACGGCGTGCTCCTTGTCGCTCGCGGAGCTCGCCAACGACCCCTGACCACCGCCCACGTCACCGGCATTCGCCTGGCCGAGCTGCAGCCGCTGTTCCGCAGAGCCCCCGGAGCTCATGTGTAAATCCCCCGTCGCGCTTGCGCCCCTACCTGCTCAGCACCGAGCGGGCGCACCACAGGATCCTGGCGTGTACCTTACAGACCTCGCCCAGTGGTTCCTGTCCGCCGGCGCTTTCTCGCCGCGTACCGTGGCTTCCAGCGCATTCGCCCTGGTTCTGTGGGGCCGGGCGTTCCGGCTCGCTCCGCAATCCCCCACGTCAGCATCACGGCCGCAGCGAACCTCCATGGAGCCGTGGTACGAGACGAAGAAGACGGCGTCGAAGGAGGCGTCCAGTCCCTGCATCATGTAGAGGGGCTTGTGCCGTCCGGACAGGCAACGGGCCCGGCCCGCAAGGGTATCGGGGCGTAGGTTGGTCATCTTCGCGTGCGAGTCGGCGCAGGCCAGGCGATCCTCTACTTGTGCGGGCTTGTGGTCGACCTCGATACGGTCACACTCGACACGTCTCACGGATCTGTGTTCATCGATTCTGCGATGTAGCTCGCCAATTACCAACGGCTCCTCGACAAGATGGAGGACAGTGCTCTCGACGAGCATGATTCGCGCAAGCTCATCCATGAAATCGCTCAGCAGATCTGAGAGGTTCACCATGTCCGAGATCCAGTGGCTAGAGCCGCTCTGTGGGAACAGCGGGAACGCTTGCATACAGATCGGCCATATGGTTGACGGTATCCCCATACTCCGCGAAACCGCCCGTCCCCGTGACTTGCTCATTACTACGCGAGACGGTCTGCGTAACTTCATCGAAGCCGCCAAGCGCGGTGAACTTGACCACCTCGTTCAGTTGTCGGTCTGAAAGGGTTCGACAGGCTGCCTATCGAGTCACGTCGCGCGATAGTCTCGCTGTTCAGGCAGTAAGGTCGGCGAAATCATGAGGGGGCAGGAGTGGCAGGCGAAGTGCAGAGCGAAGCGATGGCTCCGGGGTCGATGGGTGCTACGCGCGAAAGCCGTGAGAGGCGCACGCATCAGATTCTGATCTGGCTGCTCGTTGTACTGGCGGCAGGGGCAGTACTCGCCTTGCTGATGCCCGTCAATTTTGAGAAGACGTACGGAGTCTCCGACAAGCAGACCTGGAAGTTGGAGTGTGGTTCAGTTGTCTTCCCTCGTGAGAAGGTCGGAGCCGCGACCTATAACTTTGACTGTGCCGTGGCCCGTACCCAGCGGTTGGGTTACGCAGGGCTCTCCTTGGCAGGAGCCGTTGTTGTTACGGCGATCTGCCTTGCCAAGCAGGTATCGCGTCGAAAAGGTTCGGCAGAGCATGTAGTCGGAGGCGTCCAGGTGCCCGCAAGCGGTGCTGCGGAATCTGTGACCTCGGCGTAGGGTATGGCGAGGTCAAGTGCATGCATATCGCGGAGCGCACGCAAAAGCGCACGGCACCGGGCTGACGGCTCCAGGGCTGCTCGGCGGCGGATACGTGAGTCGGCGCTCTTGGCGAGCACCGCCAAGGACGCGATGGTGCAGCCGCCTCTATGGGGCGATGCCGGCACATCCCATCTTCTTGCCGACTGCGCTGACGAACGACTGGAGCAGAGACATGGAATCGCCGGAATCATCCGACTCGTTGGCCGTTGCGTGGTACCCGGGGCCGATTCTCACTGCAAAGTACGTGTCTTTGCCGCCGCATGAGGCAACAAGGCCCCCTGAGCCAGTGAAGCCACGTGCGTGCCAGCCGTTTGGAACGGGCCTCTGCGTACGGTCCAGCGATTTGCTTATCTCTGAGACCAGGTGCTGATCCCGCACTACGGCGAAGCTGGCGTACGGAGAACGGTCTTGGCTGAGCAACAAATCGCAGGCCCATATGGGACTTGGCATTTTCTGGGCTCGTTCCTGAATGTTCCCGGGCGTCAAGGTGCTGAAGTGGTTGATGGCGAAGCCCCGGATGCCGCATGCATTGAAAAAGTCCGTGTCGGTCGTCGTGGCTGGAGTCTGCAGCTGGGCCGGTGCGCCCAACGTTTCAGTAGCGCAGCCTGCCTGTCGGGCTACTCGGTTCGCGGCTTCTACGAGGAGTCGGGCGAGCCCGAGACGCTTCATCTTGCCGCCGGTAGTGCTGCCTTCGACAACGTACACGTGATGGTTCTTTGCGTCTGAGCTCTCCTTCGGTTGGCATGAGCCCGGCAGCAAGACCCAGCCGGATTCATCCGAAACGGCGCCTGTTGCACCAGTGGAGAAGAATGACATCTTCGCGGGGAAGGGCCATGCTCCGGACGTGAATTGGAAATCAGGAGACTCCGGGGAGCCACCGACTTGTAGATACCTGGTGTCGCTTCCGGGCATCAGTTTGGAGGTCAGCTTGACCTGACACAGGAACTTCGTGTCGTTTCCTCTTGGAGGGCTGCCCAAAGGTGAGTCGTGCAGGCGCCCTGGATGGTTGAAGGCGTCCTCGGTCAGTGCTCCGGGCAATAGTCCATGACACATCTGCCCGGAGCCGAGCAGGTTGGTGTTCCATGTCAGGTTGAGGCAGCCTGTGATGAGAGTGAGGGCGGCGCCCCAAAAGCACAGCTTCTTCCAAGCAGGGAGTGTGCGGAGGCTGCTCATCAGACGGGCGGCCTCAGAGCGCTGAAGCCTGCTTCGCGGCCCGCCGTGTATCCGTGCTCGGCTTCGTCTCTCATCCTGCTCACTGCAGTGGCGTTCCTGTCCATTCCTCGGCCGTCTGCCCACATGTCGATGAGCTCGTAGGTGCCGTCGATTCCGGACGCGTAGTTGGCGCTGTTGTCTGCCCGGGCAAGGTTGTTGGCCTCGGTTATGGCGTCCTTCGACCATTCGTAGGTCAGTCCATCGACGAGCCTCTGAGCTTCGTCCCCGACCACGGGGATCTTGTTGGCGAGTGCCCCCATCCCGTGGTAGCCGTAGCGGGTCATGTCGTTGACCCAGGTGACTTTGTTGTCGCGTTTGTCGGCAATCACGTCGGCACCGATCATGTTGTAGACGCCGCGCACTTTTCCCACTTCTGTTGCCCGGTGGTTCCAGTCGCCGATCTCGTTGCTCGTATCCCCGTGGTGAATTCCTTGGGAGAGGATGTCCGCCGAATATGAATTCTCGGACCTGTAAAGCATGGCGTACGTCTCGTCATCATCAGACACACCCCTCAGCACGCGAGTCACGCTGGCCAGGCTATTGGCTATGTGTGAATCTTTGCCGGCCCCTCGGACGTGCTGCGACCCTTGAGTTCCGTTCTGCCCGTGCAGGATGTCATGGGTGTCTGCGACGTAGTCATTGAGGGCTCGTCCCAGAGGCTTCCGCAGATTGGCGGGTAACGAGTCGCCTTGGTGCCCGGCGTCCAGCGTGCCGATGGTTTGCTGCATTACACGGGCCTGTTCCTCGGTGTGGGGGCCAGGTCTCCCCATCGCGCTGTTCGGTTCGCGTCCGGTCGCGGCGGCCTCAATGGCTGATCCCAAGCCGGCTCGGTTGCTCGGATCATCCTGGGTGAGGTGAGTGCCGGAGACATCAAGAGTGATCGTCGGCCAGCTGCGATCGTGGAGCAGATACTGAAGGCGGCTGTTCTTGCCGCCAATCCCGGGGTCAAGGAACGAGGTAGCTGCATCGGGGTCCTTGCTCATAACGCCCAGCAGGTGGTCGAGTGGGTCGTTGCCGATACCGGGGTGACTCTGCCAGCGCGGGTCACTCTCGGCACCGGGGCGGTTCCGCCACTGGTTCCAGATCCCGTGTTCCTTCTTCTCGGTCCCGATGATGTCGTCGCCGAGGTCGTTGAGGAACTGCTTGCCGTAGTGGTTGTGATGCTCCAACAGGCTTACGAACGACTGGTAGCCGTACAACGGATACCGGGTGCTGCCGAAGTTTTTCGAGCCGGCCTTGCGCAGCCCGTCCCGCCACTTGTCGTAGAACGAGGAACTCGCATTCGCGGTGGCGGTGGAGACGGTGCCGGCCAGGCCGGCTTCCATGTTCTCGTAGACCTGGTGACGGGCCTTGTCGTTGGAGAGCGCCAAACCGTTCAGTTTGTTCGTCAGCTCGATCGTGCCGTCTGGCCCGATGTTGTCCAGAAAGGTCTGGCTGGACTTCGTGTCCTGCGCAACGTCGCGGAAGAGCCACTGTGCCTCGGCCAGTTCATCTGCATCCAGGTGCTTGCCGGAGTTGAGCCGCTTGGCCAGGCGGGTGGCCTCCGCAACCTCCACCTTTCTGAGGTCGCCCTCCGCCCCCGCATTGAAGCCCTTGCCGCCGGTTCCGTCGAAGAAGTCCGCGTCCCGGACAGCCGCCGTCAGCGCGAGTTTGACGCCGTGATCCGCGTCGTCGAAGGCCTGGACGAGCCCTGATATCTGCTGGGCCCAGGACGATTCCGCCGCGGCGATCTTGGCGATCTGGGTCTGGTAGTCGGGGTCGTGCCGGGCCGTGGGGTCGTCCCGCAGCGTGTACCTGACGCGCCCATCGCCGCCGACCTTCATGTTCTGCTTCTCGGCCTCGGCAACCGCCGACTTCAGCTTGCCTCGAAGATTCGTGAACTGGGCGTGCGCGTCCCGCAGCAGAGAGGCGACTGCACGTGCCTCTTTCACCGCCGCGGAGTACTGATCGTGGGTCTGCTGCATGTTCGGTCTGGCGAACTGGTTCGCCACGCCGGTCCAGGAGCCGTCGTCGCCGATGCTCTTCACCTGACTGTCGTACGCCTGCTGGACCTTTTCGAAGTCCTTTGCCGCCGCATCCCACTTCTCTGCCGCCGTGGTCAGCAGGGAGAGGTCCGCAGTCATGGCCTCGTGATATGTGAGCATGGCTTGCTCTGTCTCCCCCTCAGTACTTCGACAGGCGTGACTGCTGCAGCGGGCTTACCGCCGAGAACTGGCCGCCGATCTGGCCGTCCATCCCTGTGAACAGGCGGTTCGTCCCGGCCAGTGCTGCCTTTTCCGCCGAGAGCCGGGCCTGTAACGCCTTCACCGACGAACGCCAACCGTTCAACGCCGCTGTGAGACCGGCCCCGGTCGCCCACTCCTTCAAGCCCTTGGCCGCGGCCTCCGCTGCCTCGTCCACGAGCCTGCCCGCAGTCTGCGAGTCCGGTTCGATGTGCTGCTCCAGGGCAGCCACCGCGGACCGTTTCTTCTCAGCTGAGGACTTGAGGTCTGGTGCGCCTCCACCACTGGTGCCGCCCGGTACCGAAGCGCCGTTCAACCGTGTTCGTGCCTCCGCCTGCGAACGGAGCTCAGCCCACTCATCCTCGAACGCCACGGATCTCCCCCCCATGCCCCGGAATGCCCTCAAGTTGCCTCTGGGGCAGGGCACTCGTGCGTTCGAAGCTAACAGGACGGTGTTCCCTGCGCAGCACTCTTGTTGATCTTTTGTCGCGCTTCACGGGAGTGACGGGTGTTCCGTTCCCGGGTCGGGAGCAGGAGGAGCGTCGGGCGCGCCCGACGGGGCGGTCCAGTTCGGTTGCGTGTCTTCCGGCGGCGGACTCCACGTAGGGGAAGGCGGCGGTGCGAAGGGGCCAGCTTGATTCTTCATGAGAATCAGCATCACCACCACGACGATCACGCTGATGACGGTCAGAGCAAGGCCGATCGGGCTCTCGAGGTTGTACTCGTAGCGGCCGGTGTAGTTGTTGCGCTTGAAGACCGGCTCGTCGTCACGATTCACGGGCCGGATCGTATGCCGAACGTTCTCGCTCGGACCCCCGTCAGGTCCGAGCGGAATACGGTCTTGGAAGACGTGTCGGTACCGCCCTGGACGGTTGCCCCCGTCCTCACTCCGCAATCCCCCGCGTCAGCATCACGACCGCAACGAACCTCCGGTACAGCCGGATCGGGTCCTCGTCCGTCATCCGGACCGTCACGGCATCCTCGCGCACGACGCCCGCGATCCACGTCGCCATCTCGGCGAGGTCCGGGTTGCGGAACCGTACGGTCAGTGTGGCCGGCAGGGTGATGCGCGGGGGTGCGGACCGGGACACGTCCAGGACCGCCTCCCGTGCCGCCTCGTGGATCAGTTCGCGGGCCGCAGTCGGGTGGAGGCTGTCGGCGGCGAAGCGGGATACCGACGACTTGACCACGGCGCTGCGGATGCCCGGGCAGAAGGGCTCGATCTCGGCGGCCGTCGTGTCGTCACCGGTGATCAGCACCACCGGCACGCCGTGGCCCAGGGCCACCAGCGCGTTGATGCCGCTCTCCCCGGCGGTCACGCCGTTGAGCCGGACCTCGCTGATCGCCAGGGGGTTGTACGTGTGCGAGAGCGTGGCCGGCGCGCCCGTCATGGAGCCGTGGTACGAGACGAAGAAGACGGCGTCGAAGGAGGCGTCCAGTCCCTGCATCATGTAGAGGGGCTTGTGCCGTCCGGACAGGTAACGGGCCCTGCCCGTAAGGGCGTCGGGGCGTAGGTTGGCCATCTTCGAGTGTGCGTCGTTGACCAGGAATTCCGTCGCACCGGCTGCCATCGCCCCCTCGATCGCGGCGTTGACCTCCTGCTGCAGCAGGTTCCGGTAGTACGCGTAGTCGCCCGTGGCCTCCGCGGGCCGGCACTGCGACCAGTCGACGACGCCTGCGGTGCCCTCCATGTCGGAGGAGAGGAAGATTTTCACCCTCACACCAGTGCCCCGGCCGGGGGACTCCTACCGGCCGTCTCCCTGTCGCCGCTGCGCCGTCACCGTCTGCGCCATCCCCGGCAAGAAGTCCGTGAACAGTTCGTGCACCTCGTGCACGAGCGGCCGCAGCACCCTGAACCGGGCCAGCGAGACGCCCCGCGTCGTCAGGCGGGCGCCGCGGTCGGCGAGGCGGCGGCTGCGTTCGCGGGCGGGGGAGCGGTCGAAGACCCAGTAGAGGACCAGGCCCATCTGGGAGAGCCACATCAATTCCGGGAGGACGTCCGCGAGTTCGTCCGGGACCTTCGCCTTCGAGCCCGCCAGGACCTCGCGGTGGACCGCGATGGCCGCTTCCCGTGCGTGTTCCGACTCGGCGGAGAAGGGGCTGAGCGGGCTCTCCGGGTCCGCGGCGTTCTTGAAGAACTGGGCCGCGAACTCGTGGTACGGCTCCGCGATGTCCAGCCACGCCTGGAGCACTCCGGCCAGGCGGGCGTGCAGATCGGTCTCGCGGTCCAGGACGGCGCGGGCCGCCGTCTGGTGTTCGGCGGCGATCCGGTCGTAGAAGCCCTGGATCAGGTGCTCCTTGCCCGCGAAGTAGTAGTACGCGTTCCCGACGGAGACCCCGGCCTCCTTGGCGATGACCCGCATCGTGGTCTTGTCGTAGCCCCGCTCCTGGAAGAGCCGCATCGCGGTCTCCAGGATCAGGGTGCGGGTCTGCTCGCTCTTCTCGGTCTTCGGCTCGGTCCTCGGTGCGGTCTTCCGCTCGGGTTTCGGCTCGGGCTCGGCCGGACGGGGCTCGTTCTCTGGTGGCACGGTGCAGAGCCTAATCCGCACTCATTCCGGGGCCGCACAACCGGTGGCCGCGCACCGCTGCGCCGCGCGGTACTTGGCCGCGGCCAGCACCGCACCCCGCGCCAGGCGGAGCCCGGACGGGGAGCTGAGCCGGTGCGCGAGCGGTCGGTGTTCGGCGAGTGCCCAGAGGCAGGTGACCCAGGCCGCGGCTCCCCGGTAGACCTGGCCGCCGTCGCCGACGACGGTGATCTCCTCGGAGGCGGCCGCGTGGTCCAGGCCGGGGAAGCGGCGCCGGGCCTCCTCCGACCCCACCGGCACCAGGTCGAGCGGCACCAGCTGCGGTTGCCGGGCGAGCCAGTTGCGCAGGTGGGTGCAGAGCGGGCACTGCGCGTCGTACAGCACGGTGAGCCGGCGGACCGGGACGCTCAGCGCGTCCCGGCCTGCAGCAACAGCGGCGGCCGTCGTCGTCATCGGACTCAGTGCCCGGTCGGCGCGGCCCACGGACCCTGCGGGGCGGCGGGGCCCGTCCAGCCCTGCGGCGGGACCGGCGGGATCTGCTCCCGCTCCATCATGCCGCGGCGGCGGAACTTGTTGAGCGCGAAGACGTTGCCCAGGTGCATCACGCCCAGGACGAGCAGGACGACGCCGAGCTTCTGCGACAGCGCCTCGAACACCCCGCGGGCGTCGGCGATCCTGTCGTCGTCCTGCAGGTACAGCGCGATGAACCCGAGGTTCACGAGGTAGAAGCCCACCACCAGGAGGTGGTTGACGGCCTCCGCGAGCTTCTCGTTGCCGTGCAGCACATCGGCGAGGAAGACCTGCCCGTTGCGGCTGAGTGTGCGTGCGACCCAGACCGTGAGTCCGACGCTGACCAGCAGATAGATGACGTACGCGACGACTGTGAGGTCCATGTCTTGTCCCCACCCTTTCTTGAACACGTTCAAAACTGCGTCGGTCAGGACTGTAGACCTGTTTTTGAACGCGTTCAACTTGGCGGTGTCGGATGTGACCCGAGGGTCAGGAGTCCAATTTCGATCCTGGTCAAAACGCTTGGTGCGCCATTGGGGTGCGCGGGACATTGGGGCTGCCCGAGGACGCCCCACTCGTCACGGGCAGACCACGGATCAGGCGCGAATCAGGCGCGGATCAGGCACCAGACCAGGTACCAGACCAGGCACGAACCAGGCACGATCCCAAGGGGGAACCACCATGCGCAGGACGCTGAAGACCGCCGCGGCACTCGCACTCGCCGTCGGCGCGTTCACCACGGTCGGCGCGACCGCCGCCTCGGCCCGGCCCGCGGACTCCAGTCACGGATGTCCCTCCGGCGACGTGTGCTTCTACCCGGGCGCCGGGTGGAACAACGACCAGCCGACCAGCACGTACTACAAGTACGGGACCTACAACCTCAGCAACATGTACGGGACCTACCGCATCTACAACAACCAGACCGGCGGCGCGACCATGCGCACCTGCACGGGCTACAACGGCGCCGGCTGCCAGGGCTACCTGCCCGCCGGGTGGTACATCGACAAGGACATGACGCCGATCAACTCCATCACCCTGGAGCCGTAGCCGGGTCATCGGCCGGGGTGGCCATCGGGTCATCCGCCGAGGTATTCGCCGAGTCATCCGCCGGGTCGTCCACGATGCAGCGGACACGTACGCGCGGGCCGGTCCTCCTGTCGGGGAGGGCCGGCCCGCGGCTCATACGCCGGTCGTGCCGTCGATGCGCTCGCGGATCAGGTCCGCGTGACCGTTGTGCCGCGCGTACTCCTCGATCATGTGCACCATGATCCAGCGCAGCGAGACGTCCCGGAAGCCGATCTGCGCGGCGTCCTGCTCGGAGAGCTGGCCGGAGTCGTCCAGCGAGGCACCGGACGCCGTCGCCCGGCTCGCGTCGGTCTCGGCGCGCCAGGCGGCCAGCGCCTCGTCCATGCCGTGGTCCGCGGCCGCGTCCGGGTCCGGCGCGAACCCGTAGGCCTGCGCCTCGCCGTACGCCAGTGCAACATCGCGACCGGCGAACACCTTCTGGAACCACTGCCGTTCGACGTCCGTCATGTGCCGGACGAGGCCGAGCAGGGTCAGCCGGGACGGCTCGGCTGAGGCGCGGCGCGTCTGCGCGTCGTCGAGCCCCGTGCACTTCAGCGCGAGCGTGGCGCGGTGGAACTCCAACCAGCTCTCCAGCATGGCGCGTTCACCGGCCTGCGGGGGCGGGATCGTGCGTCCGTCCGGCGTCTTGGTCATGGCACTCACCCTGGCATGCTCCACCCGCCATGGACAGGGTGCGACCACCATGGACAGGGTGCGACCGCCCGGTGCCGGGTGCATCAGGTCTCTGCCGGGCCGTGCGCCGACGCACGCTCAGCAGCGGGTGGAGACGTGGAATCCGGCCATGTCCGGGCCCGTTCCGGACCAGGACCGCCCGTAGCGGGCGGCCACGGCGTCCAGCGGGTGCGTCCCGACGTGCCAGCCGTGCCGGCCCAGCCAGTCGCCGAGCCCGGTGCCGAGACCGCCCTTCCAGAGCGAGGTGAGGTGGGCGATGCTCGGATCGCCGGCGCCCGCCGCCGAGACGTCGCGCCCGCGTTCGTGCGCGAGCCGGCTGCCGGGCGCGGCGAGCCCGCCCAGGGTGTCCAGCAGTCCGGCGGCCTGCTCCCCGGTGAGGTAGACGAACAGCCCCTCGACCAGCCAGGCCGCCGGCGCCTCCCGGTCGAAGCCCGCCGCGGCCAGCCGGGCGCCCCAGTCCCCGCCGGTCAGGTCGACGTCCAGCGCGGTCCGTTCGCAGCGCGGTCCGGCGCCCTGCCCGTCCAGGACGCGCTCCTTGAACTCCAGCACCGGCGGCAGGTCCAGCTCGTACAGCCGCACCCCGTCGGGCCAGGGCAGACGGTAGGCGCGGGTGTCCAACCCGGCGGCCGGCAGCACCACTTGGCGGATGCCGTCGGCGGCGGCCCCGAGCAGGTAGTCGTCGTAGAAACGGGTACGGATCACCGTGTAGTGGGCGAGCGACAGGGCGTACGGGCCGGGCTGCCGACCGGGGGTGTATCCGGCGGCGGTGACGAAAGCCCTCGCGTACGGATCCGTGAAGAGCCCGCCGGGACGCTCGCTCTCCAGCGCGCGCACGTGGGCGACGGTCAGGGCCGTCCTGCTGACGGGGCTCAACGGGCCGGGAGTTGTCATGAGGACCGAGGATACGAGCCGGCGGCCGGAGCCCGTCAGGCGCCGTTCAGCAGCGCGGGCAGTTTGCGCATGTCGTCGAAGACGACCGTGCCGGGTCCTTCGAGCCACTGCGCGGGGATCAGCCCGCCCGCGTACCCGAAGGAGCGCATGCCCGCGGAACGGGCCGCCTGGACGCCGTACTTGCTGTCCTCGACCACGACACACGCCTCGGGCGCCACGCCCATCGCGGCTGCCGCGTGCAGGAACAGGTCGGGTGCGGGCTTGCCGTGCGCGACCTCGGTCGCGCTGAAGATACGGCCCTCGAAGCGGCCGTACAGTCCGGTGATGCCGAGGGTGTGGCGCATCTTCTCGTGCGTGCCGCTGGAGGCGACGCACGTGGGGAGGCCCGCCGCCTCGATCGCGTCGAGGGCCTCGGCGATCCCCTCGACCGCGGCCAGCCCGGCGTCCATCGCCTCGTGGTGCAGCCCCCGGAACCGCTCCTCCCAGAGGCCGGCCTTCTCCTCGCCTATGTGCGCGGCGATCTCCGCGCGGATGGAGGCGGCCGAGCGGCCCATGAACCGCTCGACGACCTCCTCCTCGCTGAGCGGCCAGCCGAGCTCCGCCCCCAGGCGGACGTTGACGCGCGCGGCGATGGGCTCGCTGTCGACGAGCACGCCGTCGCAGTCGAAGATGACGAGTTCCACAGGATCGATCATGCGGGCCACCGTACGTCAGGCGACGAACCAGACACGTTCGATCTTCTCCGACCCCACGTCGTACATCGCGACCGCGGTCCGCGCCTCGCCGCGAACAGCTCGCGGTAGCGCTCCCGGAAGGCCGGTCCGGAGCGGTCGGGGCTTCGCCCCGTAAGGGGCGCGGGGAACTGCGCGACCAGCCACAGACGGCTCGCAGCCGACGCACCACCCCAAGGGTCCGGGGCGAAGCCCCGAGAACCTCGACTGCAGGTGCGTCGTGGCTGGTCGCGCAGTTCCCCGCGCCCCTTACGGGGCCCTACTCCTCCGGCACCCACCCCACCTGCACCAGCGGTGTCCCCCGCTTGCGGGACACGAAGAAGCCCCGCCCCGGCGGCATCGGCCGCGGCCGGACGCCGCCGAGGATGTCGCCCTCGCCGGGGTCGCCCGACAACACCACGCCCTGCGCGCCCAGTTCCTTGATGCGCTGCATGAACGACTCGAACATCGAGCGCGACGCACCCGCCGAGCTCCGCGCGACGATGAAGCGGATGCCGACGTCCCGGGCGAACGGCAGGTTCTCCGTCAGGACCGCCAGCGGGTTGTTGCCGCCGGCCGCCACCAGTTCGTAGTCGTCGACGAAGACGAAGAACTGCGGGCCCTTCCACCAGCTGCGCTCCCGCAACTGCTGCGGCGTGATGCCCGGCTGCGGGGCACGCCGCTCCATCAGGCCCTTCAGCGCGTTCGCGTGGACCGTCAGCGACGAGGCGATCGGCGCGTACTCCAGCAGGTGCGACGGCGGGACGACGTCCAGCAGCGTGCGCCGGTAGTCGCCGACGACGATCTTCGCCTCGTCGGGGCCGTACCGCTCCGTGATCTGCTTCGCCAGCAGCCGCAGCAGGGCCGTCTTGCCGGACTCGCTCTCGCCGAGGACCAGGAAGAAGGGGTCGGTCTCGAAGTCCACGAAGACCGGTTCGAGCCGGGTCTCGTCGATGCCGATGGCCACGCCGCGCTGCGGGAATTCGGAGCCCTTGGGCAGTTCGGCCGCGTCGAGCCGGCGGGGCAGCAGCCGCACGTGCGGGGCGTGCGGGCCGGACCAGGCGTCGCGCACCGCGCCGGCCAGCGCCGCCGTGGCCTCCGTCGTGTCGCCCGGGTCGTCGCTCCCGTCGATGCGCGGCTGCGCACCCATGAAGTGCAGCTTCTCGGGCAGTTGGCCGCGGCCGGGCACCCCGGCGGGGACGTTCGCGGCGACCTTGCGGTCGAACTCGGAGTCCATGGTGTCGCCGAGCCGCAGCTCCAGCCGGCCCAGCAGCTGGTCCTTGAGCGCCGGGCGGACCTCCATGTTGCGCGAGGCGGTGATGACGACGTGCACGCCGTAGCCCAGGCCGCGGCCCGCGATGTCCGTGACGACGCCCTCCAGCATGTCGTACTCCTGCTTGAAGGCGCCCCAGCCGTCGACGAGCAGGAAGACGTCGCCCCAGCCCTGCTCGGCGAACTCGCCCAGCGCCCGGCGCCGCCGGTACGAGGCGATCGAGTCGACGCCCCGGTCGCGGAAGAACTCCTCGCGCCGCGCCAGGATCCCCGCCACCTCCGCCACCGTGCGGCGCACCCGCTCCGGGTCCAGCCGCGAGGCCACCCCGCCGACGTGCGGCAGGCCGGCGACGGCACTCATCCCGCCGCCGCCGAAGTCGAGCCCGTAGAACTGCACTTCGGCCGGGGTGTGCGTCAGCGCGAACGAACTCACCAGCGTGCGCAGCAGCGTCGACTTGCCGGACTGCGGGCCGCCGACGACGAGCATGTGGCCCGCCGCGCCCGAGAAGTCCCGGTAGAGCACGTCCCGGCGCTGCTCGAAGGGCTTGTCGATGAGGCCCAGGGGCACCACGAGGCGCCCGAGGCGCGGGTATTCGGCGGCGGTCAGGCCACGGCCCGGCACCACCGACAGCGGCGGGAGCAGCTGGTCCAGGGACGGCGCCTTGTCCAGCGGCGGCAGCCACACCTGGTGGGCCGGCGGGCCCTGGCCCTCGATCCGGCGCACGACGACGTCGAGGACGGTGTCGGCGAAGGCCTCGTCCTCCCCGCGCTCCGGGGCCGCACGCAGGGCGGCCGGATCCGGGGCGGCATACGTGACCGGGACCGGCTCCGCCGTGAACAGCACCGGGCGCCGCTCGACCGGCAGCCGCCCGCCGTCGCCCGCCGCGGCCGCCGTGGCCGAGCGGTAGGTGCCGGAGACGTACGCGGCCTTGAAGCGCGTCATCTCGTCCGTGCCGAACTTCAGGTAGCCCGAGCCCGGCACGGAGGGCAGGTGGTACGCGTCCGGCACGCCCAGCGCCGTCCGCGACTCCGCCGCGGAGAAGGTCCGCAGACCGATGCGGTACGAGAGGTACGTCTCCAGACCGCGCAGCCGGCCCTCCTCCAGGCGCTGCGAGGCCAGCAGCAGATGCACGCCCAGCGAGCGGCCGATACGACCGATCTGGATGAACATGTCGATGAAGTCCGGCTTCGCCGTCAACAGCTCGCTGAATTCGTCGATCACCAGGACGAGTGAGGCCAGCGGCTCCAGCGGGGCACCGGCCGCGCGCGCCTTCTCGTAGTCGTGGAGGTTCGCGTAGTTGCCCGCCGACCTCAGCAGCTCCTGGCGGCGCTGCAGTTCGCCGGTGATGGAGTCGCGCATGCGGTCGACGAGCGTCAGGTCGTCGGCGAGGTTGGTGATGACGGCGGCGACGTGCGGCAACGTGGACATGCCCGCGAAGGTCGCACCGCCCTTGAAGTCCGCGAGGACGAAGTTGAGCGTCTCCGAGGTGTGCGTGACGGCCAGGCCCAGCACCAGGGTGCGCAGCAGCTCCGACTTGCCGGAGCCGGTCGCGCCGACGCACAGGCCGTGCGGGCCCATGCCGTCCTGCGCCGCCTCCTTGATGTCGAGCATCACGGGCGCACCGTCCTCGCCCACCCCGATCGGCACGCGCAGCCGCTCGGCCGCCGAGCGGGGCCGCCAGGTGCGCGACACCTCGATCGAACCCGCGTCGCCCAGGCCCAGCAGATCGGTGAAGTCCAGGTTGGCGAGCAGCGGTTCATCGCCGTCGCCCCCGCCCGTGCGCAGCGGTGCCAACTGCCGCGCGAGCGCCTCCGCGGCCTCGGGGGAGAGCGTGTCCGGCACGCCGTCGTACGCGGCCACCTGCGAGAGCAGCTGCAGCGCACCCGGCCGGACGACCACGGACAGTCCGCCGCGCGGCTCGTCCAGTCCGCCCTGCACCAGCTCCACGATCGTCACGCCCTGCAGCCCCTCGGGAGCCGCGAACACCGAACCCGGCGGCACCATCGCGCCGTCCAGCACCACCACGACGTGCGGCTGGTCGAGCACCGGCTGCCCGTCCCGGCTGAACCGCGAACGGCCCTCCAGCCGCGGCATCAGCAGCTCTTCGAGCTCGCTCAGGTCGTCACCGATCAGCCGCCGCGGGCCCGTGCCGTCCACGGCGCCCGGAACCTGCACGTGCGGCAGCCACTTGGCCCACTCCCAGTGCGCCATCGCCCCGCGCGCCGGGACCACCGCCACGACCAGGTCCTCCGGCGAGTGCAGCGTCACCAGCTGCGCGACGAGCGCCCGCGCCGTGCCCTGCACCGTCTCCGGTTCGCCCGAGAGCGTCACGTGGTAGAAGGCGCGCAGCGACAGGGCGACCGGCATGCCGTCCAACGACGCGTGCGTCGCCAGGAACTGCTGCATCGCACCGGCCGTCAGCGGCTCCAGCTCGTCCACCGGCGCGGTCTCCGGAGCCACCAGGGGAGTGGCCAGCTGCTGCGCGCCCAGCCCGACGCGCACCTGCGCGAAGTCGTCGTCGGTCGCCCGCCGCTCCCACAGCCGGCTCCCCTCGGCGACCACGGACCACAACTGGTCGGGGGAGGGGTGCAGATAGAACTGCGCATCGCGCTGCGCCCGGGCCGTCCGGTGCACGGTGCGCCGCGTCTGCGCGAGGTACTTGAGGTAGTCGCGGCGCATGTCCGCCAGCCGCCCCTGCGAGCCCTGACGGTGCCTGACGAGCATCGCGACGGTCATGCCGATCGTCGAGAACATCATCATGACGCCCATGATCTTCATCATGGGCGCGGCGCCGGGCATGAAGAAGTACACCATCGACGAGGCCATGCCCAGCGTGGGCAACAGCTGCATCAGCATGCCCTCTTGCGGCCCGCGCGGCAGTTCGGGCGGCGGTTCCAGGCGGAGTTCCTCGCTGGGCACCTCCGGCGGGTAGGCCCGCGGCTGGCGCTTGACGACGACCTGGCTCACCGGATGCCTCAACCCCTCCGCGCGGTGGGGCAACAGTGCCGCGCGGACGCCCCTGTGGCGTCGGCCTCCCCCCGCGAGACGGCGATCCTACCGACGCGCAGGTCCGCGGCCCCGATAGGGTGACCGCCGCGCGTATGCACGAGCGAACGGCATGCGTCGTTGTACCGATTCAGGGGGCCCACAAGGTGAACACGTCCGCTGCGACCGGATTCTGCAGAGTGACCGTCGTCGCACCCGACAGCCGGATCGACGTCGCCCTCCCCGACGACATCGCCGTCGCCGACGTGTACCCGGAGATCCTGCGCCTGACCGGGCAGACCCAGCCCGCCGGCGCACCCACCGGCTACCACCTCGTCCGCCGCGACGGCACCGTCCTCGACGGCGCCCGCTCGCTGCTCGCCCAGCGCGTGCTCGACGGCGACCTGCTGTCGCTGCGCCCCTTCGCCGAGTCCCTCCCGCCCGCCGTCCACGACGACGTCAGCGAGGCGGTCGCCTCGGCCGTCACCCGCGGGAACAACCTCTGGAGCAGCCAACTCCTGCGGGGCACCGGCCTGTTCGGCGGCGCGCTGCTGCTCGTGCTGATGGCGTTCGCGCTGTGGTTCGCCGACCCGGTGCGGCACGACATGCACGGCCTGCCGGGCGTGGCCGCCGCCGCGGCCGGCGTGCTGCTGGCCGCGTTCGCGGGCGTACGGGCCCGGGTCTACGGCGACCGCGGCGCCGCCGTCGCGCTGGGCCTGGCGGCCCTGCCGCACCTCATGACCGCGGGCTCCGGGGTCCTCGCCCTCGACCCCGGGCACGGAACCGGGCGGCTGCAGTTCCTGCTGGGCTGCGTGGCCGTCCTCGTCGGCTCCGTCGCGCTGACCGCCGCGATGCCGGGGGGCGACGCCCCCTTCGTCGCCGCCGTGGTCGCCTCGGCCACCGGCACGCTGGCCGCCTTCGGGACGATCCTCACCGGGGCCGCACCCTCGGGGGCCGCGGCGGTGTGCGTGGTCCTCGCGATCGGGGCACTCGCCTTCCTGCCCGGGCTCTCGGCGCGGGTCGCGCGGCTGCCCGTCGGCTACGCGGCGCCGCGTTCCGCGACTGCGGACGGCGAAGGCTTCCGGGCCGAGCCGGTCGATGCGGAGCGCATCGCGGTACAGGTGCAGCGGGGTCACGAGCTGCTGCTGGGCCTGGTCGGGGGCTGCGCGGCCGTCGCCGTCGGCGCCACGGCCGTCCTGGCCTTCTCGGCCGGGCCCTGGGCGCAGGCCCTGGCCCTGGCCGCCGGCCTGGCGCTGCTGCTGCGGGCCCGGCTCTTCCGCTACACGGCCCAGGTCGGCTCGGTGCTCGGGGCGGGCCTGCTCGCGCTGGCCCTGCTCGTCGTGGGCATGGCCCTGCCCGGCTCCACGGACATCCGCACGGTCTGGCTCTCCGCAGCCACGGCGGCGGTCGCCGCGCTGCTGACCGGGGTGGCACTGATCGTGCCGGGCAAGGGGGTGTCCCCCTTCTGGGGACGCTTCACGGAGCTGGCGGAGAGCACACTGCTCCTGGCACTGGTGCCACTGTGCCTGGGCGTACTGGACGCGTACGGGACGGTACGGGGGCTGACGGGGGCGTAGGGGGTGCCCCGGTCCCGCCCTTTCACCGTTTCCTGAGGGCTGCCGCCCCCAGCCCCCCGCTGATCGCTGCTCCGGCTGAAATGGCGCCCCATAAGGGGCGCGGGGAACTGCGCGACCAGCCACGCACGGCCCGCACGGACCCACCGGGTGCACCTGGTAAGGTGCGGGGTGGTCGTTTGTGTACGCGCCCCCGGAGTCACCTCTGGGGTCAGCGCCCAGCGATCCCGCCTCCCGAGTAACGGAAGCCTTCCTGAGACAGAGACCAGGGGCGCTCGGTGGCCAAGAACACTCAGAAGGAGTACCGCGTGTCGCTCGACGCCGCTACGAAGAAGCAGATCATGGCCGAGTTCGCCACCAAGGAAGGCGACACCGGTTCCCCCGAGGTCCAGGTCGCGATGCTCACCCGTCGGATCACCGACCTGACCGAGCACCTCAAGACCCACAAGCACGACCACCACTCCCGCCGTGGTCTGCTGCTCCTGGTCGGCCAGCGCCGCCGCCTGCTGCAGTACCTGGCCAAGAAGGACATCACGCGCTTCCGCGCCCTGGTCGAGCGCCTCGGCATCCGCCGCGGTGCTGCCGGCGCCAAGTAAGACGCCATGAAGGGAGCGGTTCCCGCCCACGGGAACCGCTCCCTTTGCGTATCTCGTGGGAAGCAGAAGCTTTGTAGTCTGGTCCCACAACGCAAAACCTGACGAGGAGGAGCGCCGGTCTCTCCGCCGGTCCTCGGTAGTGGCCCCCGGAACAGGGAATTCCGGGTGCTTCGATCGAAGACCGGCCCGCACGGAGCATGAAGCGCCCTCCGCCACCGTCCCCCGCCACACGGGCAGGGGACGCAGACGAGGAGATATCCCTGGTGGAGAACGAGACCCACTACGCCGAGGCCGTCATCGACAACGGCACCTTCGGCACCCGCACCATCCGCTTCGAGACGGGCCGCCTGGCCAAGCAGGCCGCCGGTTCCGCCGTGGCGTACCTGGACGACGACACCATGGTGCTGTCGGCCACCACCGCTTCCAAGACCCCGAAGGACCAGCTGGACTTCTTCCCGCTGACCGTCGACGTCGAGGAGCGCATGTACGCGGCCGGGAAGATCCCCGGTTCCTTCTTCCGCCGTGAGGGCCGCCCCTCCGAGGACGCGGTCCTCACCTGCCGTCTGATCGACCGCCCGCTGCGCCCGTCCTTCAAGAAGGGCCTGCGCAACGAGATCCAGATCGTCGAGACGGTCATGGCGCTCAACCCCGACCACCTCTACGACGTGGTCGCGATCAACGCCGCCTCCTGCTCCACGCAGCTCGCGGGCCTGCCCTTCTCCGGCCCCGTCGGCGGTACCCGCGTTGCCCTGATCAAGGGCCAGTGGGTGGCGTTCCCGACCCACACCGAGCTCGAGGACGCCGTCTTCGACATGGTCGTGGCCGGCCGCGTGCTGCCGGACGGCGACGTCGCGATCATGATGGTCGAGGCCGAGGCCACCGAGAAGACCATCCAGATGGTCAAGGACGGCGCCGAGGCCCCGACCGAGGAGGTCGTGGCCGCCGGTCTCGAGGCCGCCAAGCCCTTCATCAAGGTCCTGTGCAAGGCCCAGGCCGACCTCGCCGCCAAGGCCGCCAAGCCGACCGGCGAGTTCCCGGTCTTCCTCGACTACCAGGACGACGTCCTGGAGGCGCTGACCGCCGCGGTCAGGACCGAGCTCGCCCAGGCGCTCACCATCGCCGGCAAGCAGGAGCGCGAGGCCGAGCTGGACCGCGTCAAGGGTCTGGCCGCCGAGAAGCTCCTCCCGGAGTTCGAGGGTCGCGAGAAGGAGATCTCCGCCGCGTACCGTTCGCTGACCAAGTCCCTGGTCCGCGAGCGCGTCATCAAGGAGAAGAAGCGCATCGACGGCCGCGGCGTGACGGACATCCGCACGCTCGCCGCCGAGGTCGAGGCCATCCCGCGCGTCCACGGCTCGGCGCTGTTCGAGCGCGGCGAGACCCAGATCCTGGGTGTCACCACGCTGAACATGCTCCGCATGGAGCAGCAGCTCGACACCCTCTCCCCGGTGACGCGCAAGCGCTACATGCACAACTACAACTTCCCGCCGTACTCCGTCGGTGAGACCGGCCGCGTCGGTTCGCCGAAGCGCCGCGAGATCGGCCACGGCGCCCTGGCCGAGCGTGCGCTCATGCCGGTGCTGCCGACCCGCGAGGAGTTCCCGTACGCCATCCGCCAGGTCTCCGAGGCGCTCGGCTCCAACGGCTCCACCTCGATGGGCTCGGTCTGCGCCTCCACCATGTCGCTGCTGAACGCCGGTGTGCCGCTGAAGGCCCCGGTCGCCGGTATCGCCATGGGTCTGATCTCCCAGGAGATCGACGGCAAGACGCACTACGTCGCCCTCACCGACATCCTCGGTGCGGAGGACGCGTTCGGTGACATGGACTTCAAGGTCGCCGGCACCAAGGAGTTCGTGACCGCGCTCCAGCTCGACACCAAGCTCGACGGCATCCCCGCCTCGGTCCTGGCCGCCGCGCTGAAGCAGGCCCGCGACGCCCGCCTGCACATCCTCGACGTGATGATGGAGGCCATCGACCGTCCGGACGAGATGTCCCCGCACGCCCCGCGGATCATCACCGTCAAGATCCCGGTGGACAAGATCGGTGAGGTCATCGGCCCCAAGGGCAAGATGATCAACCAGATCCAGGAGGACACCGGCGCCGAGATCACGATCGAGGACGACGGCACCATCTACATCGGTGCCGCCGACGGCCCCTCCGCCGAGGCCGCCCGCACCACGATCAACAGCATCGCCAACCCGACGATGCCGGAGGTCGGCGAGCGCTACCTGGGCACGGTCGTCAAGACCACCACCTTCGGTGCGTTCGTCTCCCTCATGCCGGGCAAGGACGGCCTGCTGCACATCTCGCAGATCCGCAAGCTCGCCGGTGGCAAGCGCGTGGAGAACGTCGAGGACGTGCTCGGGGTCGGCACCAAGGTCCAGGTCGAGATCGCCGAGATCGACCAGCGCGGCAAGCTCTCCCTGATCCCCGTGATCGAGGGCGAGGACGACAACGCCGACGACAACAAGGACGAGTCCGCCAAGTGACCCGTAGTCCCCGGAAGACGGCCCGCACCTCCTCGGAGGGGCGGGCCGTCGCCCGTACCCAAACGCTTCTCAAGGGCGAGAACGGCATCGGCACGGTCCGCCGGACCACCCTGCCCGGCGGCCTGCGGGTCGTCACCGAGACGCTGCCCTCCGTGCGCTCCGCGACCTTCGGCATCTGGGCCAACGTCGGCTCCCGCGACGAGACCCCGACGCTCAACGGCGCCACGCACTACCTGGAGCACCTGCTCTTCAAGGGCACGGCCAAGCGCAGCGCGCTCGACATCTCGGCCGCCATCGACGCGGTCGGCGGCGAGATGAACGCGTTCACGGCCAAGGAGTACACCTGCTACTACGCACGGGTGCTCGACACGGACCTGCCGCTGGCCATCGACGTCGTGTGCGACATGCTCACCGGCTCGCTGATCACCGCCGAGGACGTCGACGCCGAGCGCGGCGTGATCCTCGAAGAGATCGCCATGACCGAGGACGACCCGGGCGACTGCGTGCACGACCTGTTCGCGCACACCATGCTCGGCGACACCCCCCTCGGCCGCCCGGTGCTGGGCACCGTCGACACGATCAACGCGCTCGGCCGCGACCAGATCGCCCGCTTCTACAAGCGCCACTACGACCCGACCCACCTGGTCGTGGCCGCCGCGGGCAACGTCGACCACGCCAAGGTCGTCCGCCAGGTCCGGGCCGCCTTCGACAAGGCCGGAGCCCTGACCCGCACGGACGCGGAGCCGGTCGCCCCGCGGGACGGCAGCCGCACGATCCGCACCGCCGGCCGCGTGGAGCTGCTCGGCCGCAAGACCGAGCAGGCGCACGTCGTCCTCGGCGTCCCCGGCCTGGCCCGCACCGACGACCGCCGCTGGGCGCTCGGCGTGCTCAACACCGCCCTCGGCGGCGGCATGAGCTCGCGGCTGTTCCAGGAGGTCCGGGAGAAGCGCGGACTGGCCTACTCGGTCTACTCCTACACCTCCGGCTTCGCCGACTGCGGCCTCTTCGGCGTCTACGCCGGCTGCCGCCCCGGCCAGGTCCACGACGTGCTCAAGATCTGCCGCGACGAGCTGGACCGGGTCGCCGCCGAGGGTCTGCCGGAGGACGAGATCGCCCGCGCCATCGGCCAGCTGTCCGGCTCCACGGTCCTCGGCCTGGAGGACACCGGTGCGCTGATGAACCGCATCGGCAAGAGCGAGCTGTGCTGGGGCGACCAGATGTCGGTCTCCGACATGCTCGCCCGCATCGCAGCCGTCACCCCGGACGAGGTCCGCGAGGTGGCCCGCGATGTACTGGGACAGCGTCCTTCGCTGTCCGTCATCGGCCCGCTGAAGGACAAGCAGGCAGCCCGCCTGCACGAGGCCGTTTCGTAATCCGAGGGCAAGCAAGGGAAGCAGGGACGATGAGCAAGCTGCGCGTGGCCGTCATCGGCGCCAAGGGCCGCATCGGCTCCGAGGCCGTACGGGCCGTGGAGGCCGCCGAGGACATGGAACTGGTGGCCGCGCTGGGCCGGGGCGACAGCCTTCAGACCCTGACCGGGGCGGGAGCCCAGGTCGTGGTCGAGCTGACCCACCCCGACTCGGTGATGGACAACCTCGAGTTCTGCATCGCCCACGGCATCCACGGCGTGGTCGGCACCACCGGCTGGACCGAGGAGCGCCTCGCGCAGCTGAACTCCTGGCTGGACGCCAAGCCGGGCACGGGCGTGCTCATCGCCCCCAACTTCTCCATCGGTGCGGTCCTGACCATGGCCTTCGCCCAGCAGGCGGCCCGGTTCTTCGAGTCCGTCGAGGTCGTCGAGCTGCACCACCCGAACAAGGCCGACGCCCCCTCCGGCACCGCCACCCGCACCGCGCAGCTGATCGCCGCCGCGCGCCGCGAGGCGGGCTGCGCCCCGCAGCCCGACGCCACGACCACGGCCCTGGAGGGCGCGCGCGGCGCGGACGTCGACGGGGTGCCGGTGCACGCCGTGCGGCTGCGCGGCCTGCTGGCGCACCAGGAGGTGCTCTTCGGCGACACGGGCGAGACGCTCACCATCCGCCACGACTCGCTGCACCACAGCTGCTTCATGCCGGGCATCCTGCTCGGCGCGCGGCGCGTGGTGACCACCCCGGGCCTGACCTTCGGCCTGGAAAACTTCCTGGACCTGGGCTGAGGACATGCGCGCAAAGATCATCTACTTCGCCCTGGCAGCCGTCCTGGTCGTCTACTTCGTCCTGGTCGGCAGCCGCGGCGTGATGCTGATCGAGCAGGGCACGGTGATCACCGTCGCCTTCGGCGTCGCCGTGCTCGTCCTGCCGTTCATCGGAGCGTGGTTCCTCTACAAGACCACCAGGTTCGCGCGCGACGCGAACCGCCTGGCGCGGGAGCTGGAGGCGGAGGGCGGCCTCCCGGTGGACGAGCTGGTGCGCACCGCGAGCGGCCGCATCGACCGGGACTCGGCGGACGAGGTGTTCCGGCGCCGCCAGGCCGAGACCGAGGCGGCACCGGGGGACTGGCGCTCGTGGTTCCGCCTGGCGGTGGCGTACCACGACGCGCGGGACACCCCGCGGGCGCGCAAGGCGATGCAGCACGCGATCGCCTTGCGTGACGGGAAGGCAGCCCGCGCCCTCTAGGGGCGCGGGGCCGCTGCATCATGCGGCTCCGCCGCGTGGGCGCGACCAGCCCAGGACGACCCGCAGCCGTCAGACGTGCTCGGCGACCCGCTCCTCCAAGGCGGCCACGGCCTCGCCGAAGGCCAGCGGCCGCTCCAGGAAGTCCGCCCCGTGATCGGTGACGAGCACGGGGAACGGCTCCACGACGAGGGCCCGCCCTTCGACCCGCCGCGGCAGCCCGAGCCACCGCACCTGCTGCTCCACCACCCGCACCGCGCCGACCTCGGCCCACGGCAGGGTCCTGGTCGACAACAGCCGGATCTGCCGCAGCCCGGCGGGGCTGAACCAGATGCCCGTCCGCACGAGCCGCACTGCCAGGGCGATCAGGGCGACGGCGATCACGGCGCACACTCCGGCGAGGAGAAACGCTCCGGCAAAGGCGATGATCACTGCCGAGCAGAGCACGTACGCCGCGAGCAGCAGCACCAGTGCCGTGCCCCCGACCCGCAACGGCCCGGGCCGGTACGGCCGCCGCCACCGCGCGGGGTCCTCGTACACGGACACGGCGGGCGCATCGCGGTCGGCAGTCAGAAAGGGCAGGGGCACGACGATTCCTCACTCACACGCACGCTCGAAGGTCTGTGCCGGGTGAGGTTACCTGCTGATCGAAAACAGTCGGGCCCCGGAGCGAAACCGCTCCGGGGCCCGACTGTTTTCGATCAATGGCCGTCCTTGGCCTCGGACTGTTGCGTGTGGTGCGCGCTCTGCGGGCCGGCCGTCTGCAGTGCGGGCCAGCCGAAGAGCAGCGCACCGACCAGTCCTGCGGCCACCGTCAGCCCCACGAGGGCACGTCCGGCGACCTCCGAACGGCTCGCGCGATCCGGGGGCGGCGGCGTGACGTTGCTGCGGTAGCGCTCGGCCTCGGCGACGAAGGCGAACGGCACGGGCTCTCGCCGGCGGAACATGGTGGGCTCTCCTAGGAACCTCGACGTGTGGTGTCACACATAAGGACGTACGAACGCCGCTCACGGTGCCCGATTTCCGCGACTTCTGTGAAAAATCTCAACCGGCGCCCCTCTTCCCCCGGCTCGCCCCGGCGTCCCCCGGCCCGTTGTCAGTGGTGGCCCGTAGGCTGGTCGCCGCCCGAGCAATGCAACTGGAAGGACCGCCGGTGACCGACAGCACCACCGAGGACGCCAAGGCAGACAAGCCGACGTTTCGCAGCGACGTGACGGTCGAGCTGGTCAAGCACAGCGCCGCCGACAGCGATGTGCTGTGGGCCGCCCGCGTCTCCACGGCCGGCGAGCAGTCCCTGGAAGAGATCACCAAGGACCCGGAGCGGTCCAAGGGGCTCATCAACTACCTGATGCGCGACCGCCACGGCAGCCCCTTCGAGCACAACTCGATGACGTTCTTCATCAGTGCTCCGATCTTCGTCTTCCGCGAGTTCATGCGGCACCGCGTGGGCTGGTCGTACAACGAGGAGTCCGGCCGCTACCGGGAGCTCCAGCCGGTCTTCTACGTCCCGGGCGAGTCCCGCAAGCTGGTCCAGGAGGGCCGCCCTGGCAAGTACGTCTTCGTCGAGGGCACCCAGGCGCAGCACGAGCTGACCGCCCGCGCGATGGAGAGCTCCTACCGGGACGCCTACGAGGCCTACCAGGAGATGCTGGCCGCGGGCGTCGCCCGCGAGGTGGCCCGGTCGGTCCTGCCGGTCGGTCTCTTCTCCTCGATGTACGCCACGTGCAACGCCCGTTCGCTGATGCACTTCCTCGGCCTGCGCACGCAGCACGAGCTGGCGGCGGTGCCCTCGTTCCCGCAGCGGGAGATCGAGATGGTGGGCGAGAAGATGGAGGCGGAGTGGGCCAGGCTCATGCCGCTCACCTACGAGGCCTTCAACAAGAACGGCCGTGTCGCTCCGTAGCCGACGACGACCGCCCGTGCCTGCCGGCGCGGGCGCCGGGCGCCCGTCAGGTGTCCGTATTGCGGCATTTCGGCACCTTCATCTAGGCTGAAAAAACGGACCCGGTACTGCTTGAACCCCCGAGCAGGCAGTACCGGGATCCCTTTGGCACTCCCCGAGGGAGCACCTCACGGTGAGCAACGAGTAGCGTGGGCCCCATGGCTCCGACCTCCACACCGCAGACCCCCTTCGGGCGCGTCCTGACCGCCATGGTCACGCCGTTCACCAGCGAGGGTGCGCTCGATCTCGACGGCGCGCAGCGGCTCGCCCGGCACCTCGTCGACGCAGGCAACGACGGCCTCGTCGTCAACGGCACCACCGGTGAGTCCCCCACCACCAGCGATGCGGAGAAAGCCCAGCTCGTACGTGCCGTGGTCGAGGCGGTCGGAGACCGTGCCCATGTCATCGCCGGAGCCGGCACCAACGACACCCACCACAGCACCGAACTCGCCCGCGCCGCACAGGACGCAGGCGCCCACGGTCTCCTCGTCGTCACGCCCTACTACAACAAGCCCCCGCAGGAGGGCCTCGTCCGCCACTTCACGGCGGTCGCCGACGCCACCGACCTCCCGGTGATGCTCTACGACATCCCCGGCCGCAGCGGCGTCGCCCTCGAGACCGAGACCATCGTCCGGCTCGCCGAGCACCCGCGCATCGTGGCCAACAAGGACGCCAAGGGCGACCTGGCGGCCGCGAGCTGGGCACTCTCCCGCTCGGGCCTCGCCTGGTACTCCGGCGACGACATGCTCAACCTGCCGCTGCTCTCCATCGGCGCCGTCGGTTTCGTCTCCGTCGTGGGCCACCTCGTCGCCCCCGAGCTGCGGGCCATGCTCGACGCCCACCGCTCCGGCGACGTCGCCAAGGCCGCGGAGATCCACCAGCAGCTGCTCCCGGTCTTCACCGGCATCTTCCGCACCCAGGGCGCCATGACCACCAAGGCCGCCCTCGCCCTCAAGGGCCTGCCCGCAGGACCGCTGCGGCTGCCGCTCGTCGGCCTGAGCCCGGAGGAGACCGAGCAGCTCAAGCGCGATCTCGCGGCCGGCGGGGTACAGCTGTAACAGGGGAAGCGGCCGGGACGGCCGCCGCGCCGGACACCCAGCGTGACCGCGGCGCACCACAGACTTCACAACTCAATACGCAGCACCACGCAACACCACACATCACTTGACACCACTGCAAGTGCACGAAAGGTCACGCGCGCCATGTGCCCCCGGGGCATATGGCACGCGTGGTGAGGAGAGTCTTTTGAGTCACCCGCACCCTGAACTCGGCCCGCCGCCGCAGCTGCCCGAGGGCGGCCTGCGCGTCACCCCGCTCGGTGGCCTCGGCGAGATCGGCCGCAACATGACGGTCTTCGAGTACGGCGGCCGCCTGCTGATCGTCGACTGCGGAGTGCTTTTCCCCGAGGAGGAGCAGCCCGGAGTCGACCTGATCCTGCCGGACTTCACGTCCATCCGGGACCGCCTCGACGACATCGACGGCATCGTGCTCACCCACGGGCACGAGGACCACATCGGCGGTGTCCCCTTCCTCCTCCGCGAGAAGCCGGACATCCCGCTCATCGGCTCCAAGCTGACCCTCGCCCTGATCGAGGCCAAGCTCCAGGAGCACCGCATCCGCCCGTACACCCTCGAGGTCGCCGAGGGCGACCGCGAGCGCCTGGGCCCGTTCGACTGCGAGTTCATCGCGGTCAACCACTCCATCCCGGACGCCCTGGCGGTCGCCATCCGCACCCCCGCCGGCATGGCCGTGCACACGGGCGACTTCAAGATGGACCAGCTCCCGCTGGACCGCCGTCTCACCGACCTGCCCGCCTTCGCGCGGCTCGGTGAGGAGGGCATCGACCTGCTCCTGGTCGACTCCACGAACGCCGAGGTCCCCGGCTTCGTCCCGCCCGAGCGTGACATCTCCGGCGTGCTGCGCCAGGTCTTCGCCGGCGCCCAGAAGCGCATCATCGTGGCCAGCTTCGCCAGCCACGTGCACCGCATCCAGCAGATCCTCGACGCCGCCCACGAGTACGGCCGCCGAGTCGCCTTCGTCGGCCGCTCGATGGTCCGCAACATGGGCATCGCCCGCGACCTGGGTTACCTGCGCGTCCCGGCCGGCCTGGTCGTGGACGTCAAGACCCTGGACGACCTGCCGGACGACGAGGTCGTGCTGGTCTGCACGGGCTCCCAGGGCGAGCCGATGGCCGCGCTGTCGCGCATGGCCAACCGGGACCACCAGATCCGGATCGTCCAGGGCGACACCGTGATCCTGGCCTCGTCGCTCATCCCGGGCAACGAGAACGCGGTCTACCGCGTGATCAACGGCCTGACCCGCTGGGGCGCCAACGTCGTGCACAAGGGCAACGCCCGCGTCCACGTCTCGGGCCACGCCTCGGCCGGCGAGCTGCTGTACTTCTACAACATCTGCAAGCCGAAGAACCTGATGCCGGTCCACGGCGAATGGCGGCACCTGCGGGCGAACGCGGAGCTCGGCGCTCTCACCGGGGTTCCCAAGGACCACATCGTCATCGCCGAGGACGGCGTCGTGGTGGACCTGGTCGACGGCCGGGCGAAGATCGTCGGCAAGGTCCAGGCCGGTTACGTCTACGTCGACGGCCTCTCGGTCGGCGACGTCACCGACGCCTCTCTCAAGGACCGCCGGATCCTCGGCGACGAGGGCATCATCTCGGTCTTCGTGGTGGTGGACAGCACGACCGGCAAGGTCGTCAGCGGTCCGCAGATCCAGGCCCGGGGTTCGGGCATCGACGACGCCTCGTTCGCGGCCGTCGTCCCGAAGATCGAGGAGGCCATCGCCAGGGCCGCCGCGGACGGTGTCGCCGAGCCCCACCAGCTCCAGCAGCTGGTCCGGCGCTCGGTGGGCAAGTGGGTCTCCGACAGCTACCGCCGGCGCCCGATGATCCTTCCCGTGGTCGTCGAGGTCTGATCCCTGACGTAGCGTCAGCCGTACGGACGGCCGCCCCGGTTCTCGATTTGCATCCGGGCGCGGCCGTCCAGTACGTTTACGACTCCGCCGCGACGGGAACCCTCCCACACTTCGTGTGAGACGGGAACTCCCGGAAGCGGTCGGAAAATCGGCTCGATCAGAATCTGATAAAGTCGGTGAGCCCGGTCCAACAGGGCACTGGAAAAGAATTCCGAACCGGAAACGGAACGGAAAACGGATCTGGTAAGGTTGGAGACAACGAAGGGAAGCGCCCGGAGGAAAGCCCGAGAGGGTGAGTACAAAGGAAGCGTCCGTTCCTTGAGAACTCAACAGCGTGCCAAAAGTCAACGCCAGACTATAAAATATCCCGTCTTCAGCCGTATGGCTGGGACGTGGTTCCTTTGAAAGTCCATCTCCTGCTTTTGTGGGGGGTGGCACACACAGCGAGGACGCTGTGAACGGCCGGGCTTATTCCGCCTGGCTGTTCCGCTCAACGCGAGTGTCGTACCCGATTACGGGTAAGCATTCACG